>JBDSBK010000054.1:0-5404 GCA_039921645.1 Dokdonella sp. | reverse complement strand
CTCAGCGAATGGCAGCCGCTTTTTCGTATTTCGCTGCAACACCCTCGAGCAGGGCGTGCAGGTCGGATGATGCATGCCATTTTCCATTGGCCATGACACCGAGCGGCTTGCGCAGCGTCGACAGATCCGCGAGCGGATTTCCCTCGGAGAGGATCAGATCGGCGCGACTCCCGCTCGTGACCGTCCCGAATGCATCGGCACCCGGTACGCCGCGATGGATCATCTCGCCTGGCGCGCGCGTCGCAGCGACGAGGGCCTGATAACGCGACAGACCTGCGCCTTCAAGCGCGTGCAGGTCGTCGTGCAAAGACGTGCCTGGTGCGAGGCCGGGGATCGTCGGTGCATCCGTACCCGTGATGAGAGGCACGCCAGCATCACTCATCGCTTTCGTGAAGCGCTTGAGAAAAGCGAGATTCCCGCTCAGGTCACCGGTATGCGCATCGTAGGCGGCGTTCTGCCACTTGATGCGGCGATCTGGTGACAGATAGCGGATTTCGGGTTGACGCAGGAATCCTTGTACAACGTCGGGTTTTCCCCACTGACGCGCAATCGTTGCGTAGGTATTGAGGTCGGCAGTGACGTACGCCTTGTCGCGCAGGATCAACGCGATCGCCGCAGGAATACGCGAGGGGTCGGCGTTCAAGTCGGTCTGACCTTCGTGCGCCTGCGCAAAATACGTGTAGAGGAATTCTTCCGCGTGCGCGACCATGAGCTGGCCCGCATCGAGTTGGCGTTCGATGCCGACGCGGGTAATGCCATGTCCGATGATCGGCAGGCGCTGCCGGCGTCCTTCGTCGATCAGGGCATCGAAGCATTCGGGCGACAGGTTGTTGTACACCTTGATGAATTCGTAGCCATTGGTTTTCGCCAGGCGCACGATCGAGTGCGCTTCGTCTGCCGTCGTGATGGTGAAGTGGCCATAGCGTGGCGAGCCGTCGACGAGAAACGCCGCGTAGACATGCGGTCCTGGCCGGTCGCCGCGGTTGATCGCGGGGCGTAGCTGCGCGATGAATTCGCTCGATGCCTCGCCCATGTTGAGCACGCTGGTCACACCGTTGGCGAGGTACAGCGCCATGTCCGCCGATGTGTCCGCGTGCGTATGCATGTCGGCGAGACCGGGCGAAAGAAACGCGGTGCCGTGGCCATCGATGACCTGCGCTCGGCTCGGCACGTCGATATCCGCGCCGATTGCACTGATCTTTCCGTTCTCGATCAACACGGTCTGGTTTCGCACTACGCGGTCCGAATCCATCGGCAGTACGTTTACCGAAACGAACGCGGTAGTCGTCGTCGATTGCGGTCCTGCTGATCCCGCGACAGCGATCGAGCTGACAAGAAGCGACGACCATAGCAGCGCAGGCAGAAGCGAAGCATGCGGGCGACGGCGTGAACGGGGGGACGCTGTACTTGCAACGACGGTCTTCAAACGCGAATTCCTTCAATCGGGAGGCTCTGCCTTGCGCGCGATGCCGAGCATCCGCGCAATGTCTGACACAGGCGATGGATGGATGCACGAACTACACAGCGGGGTTTAATCGCTGTGCTGTCGGCTACCGGCGATGCCGGACGGCCCGTTAACGCCGGCATTGCCTGCCGCGCGCCTCAGCCTTCGATTTTCGTGTGCTGCGAATACCAGGCGTGCCAGTGACCATCGCGAAAATAGAACACGTCGACCGAGGTATCGCCGCTGTTGTGATGTTGCACGACGGCCGCATCGCCGATGACGCGAATCGTGGAAGTCGGCGACAGCGGCTTCGCATGTTCACCCGGATGCGCCTTCGCGTACGTGCCCGAGATGCGGATGATTTCTTCTTTTGCACGTGCCTTGCCATTCGTGCCTGTCGACACATAGTCGGTGTCCAGCAGTGCATCCAGTGCAGCGATATTTCCACTGATGAAGGCCTCGCTCCACTGGTTCTCGGCATCGCGCACGCCCGCTTCATCGGGCGTCTTGCCGGCAGCGATGGCGACATTTGCCACGAGCAGCAGGCATGCGAATGCGGTGTTGGTCAGTCTTTTCATTGCGTGGTTCCTGTTGGTAAGGAGGGCGCTGCGTGTCGGGCGCGCAGGTCAGCTCTGCGCTGCGCACGTGCGGCTGAATTGGACCGCAACGTGTGCAATGGGTTCGGGTTGCGTGCGATGGATGGATACGCCAGCACGATAAGCCGTTTGTGTCGCGCGCTCGGCTCGATGATCGGCCGGCAATCGCGTGCGGAGAATGCGGTTCAGCGCAGTGCCGCCGTCTCGACCGGTATGCCAACCGAGTCCAGCAGTGGGGACTGCAATTTTGATTCGGCGCGAGGCTTGAGGTCGTCGCCGAAGCGGCTCCATTGGCTGGTGGCATTGAACCAGAAGCGCCCGTCCACCACGACGCCGAGCGAGGGCTCGTCCCATTCAGGTCTGCCCGCGGCAAGCGGGTCGACGCGTTCGATCGCATCGTCTTTGCCGAGCGCAATCCACAGTATGCGATGCGTACGCGTACCGTTCTGGACGCCGATCAATCCGTTGCCGCTGCGGTACAGACCATCGATCCCGCGCAGTTCCACGCCTGCCGGGGCTGTCAGTGCCTTGCGCGATCCATCGCCAAGCGCGATGCGCCACAAGCCGGTGTCGTAGTCAGCCAGGTACAGCTCGGCGTGGCTGCGACCTGCGGCCATTCCCTGCGGCGACGAAAACTGCCCGGCTGCGACGACGACGCGGTAGTCGTGTCGCTGCATGTCGAATCGATAGATCGCACCGGTGCCGCTGTCACTGGCGACGATTGTGTTCGCGTCGAGGATCAGCAGGTCGCCGAGGTTTGCGCGCGCATCCGGATCTCGCAACGTCCAGGCGCCGATGCGATGTGCGTCCGCGAGCGACCAGGCGATGATGCCGGTGCCGTGATTTTTCTTGAACCCCGTGCCGAAAGACGTCCATGTGGCCCACGCCGACTTTCCGTCCGCACTGACATGCAGGCCGAGAACCGAACCGGGCGCATCCGCGAAACGATGCGTGCGGCCGCTCGGCCGTTCGACGGCGTCGACACGATGCAGCCGGATGCTGCTGAGCAGAAAACGCTTGTGCGCAGCATCCCAGGCGAGTCCCTCGGGCAGGAAATCGCGCGCAGCGTTCGTGCGGATCGAGGTCGGTTCCTCGGCGGCGCGGGCAGGCTGCCATGGCGGCAGGATTGCGAGTGCGGCCCATAGCAATGCTCGTCCCATCCCGTTGACTCCGCATCATTCGAATCCGGCAAGACACTATCCTAGCGCGCCAGCAAAGGACTTGGCTGCAACGGTGGTTCGACTCCAATCCTGCCTTGGCCGGGGAACAACCAAGGTTGCGCTGAAATCGCGCAATCGCGGTGAATCGATTGCGATGCCGATGGCTTAGGCTTGGCTCAGCATCATCACGCGATTCCTCGAGGAGATTCGAACATGAAATATCCGACGTTGTTGCTTGCTTCACTCGTCTTCACTGTCAACATCGCAAGCGCTCGCGATCGGGCGCAGGACGAACGCGAACTCCTGCGTGCCGAGGCGGCGCTGTGTCATGCATTCGAGGCCGGCGCTGCGGACGGCGTGGCCATGGCGCTGGACGCAGGTTTCACGTTGACCGATTCGAGAGGCAACGTGACCGATCGCGAGCAAAACATCGCGGAGGTTGCGAAGCGCGATCCGTACTATGACGTTTTCCGCAATAGCGCGCAGAAGATCCGGCTCTACGGCGATGCCGCACTCGTGACCGGCATCACGACGATCAAGGGCCATTCGGGCGCGACCGCGATTGCTGCCGAGTTCGCGTACACCGACACCTGGATCCGCCGCGACGGCACCTGGACAATCGCGGCCAGCCATGCCAGTCGCCTGGCGCAGAAGTGAGCTTGCCGAAGACGGAGCCGCATCGTCGCTATTCGCCTCGGGCGCACCTTCCTAAAATTCGACGATGGGCTTGAAGCCGCCCCAGAACATGCGCTTGCCGTCGAAGGGCAGAGATTTTGGATCCATCATTGAAGCGAGGCGCGGATCCGCCATGACGTTCTTGTTGACGCGATCGCGTTCTCTGCGCGAGGCGTAGATGCTCCATGAGAATACGACGACTTCGTCCGCCTTGAGTTTCACCGCCTGCGGAAATGAAGTGAGTTTCCCGGATTTGACGTCGTCGGCCACGCATTCCATGTAGTGCAGCGCGCCGTACTCGCGCCAGATCTTGCCGGCCTTGCGTGACATGCGTTTGTAAGCGGCCAGATTCTTTTTCGGAACCGGCAGGACGAAACCATCGACGTAGCTCATGAGGCCTCCAGCTTTCTTCGGGGGAGTTCCGCTCGGACCATCGGCCGGGAGACGGCCAGATGGGCATCGCCATCGCGGCTGTACCATACTCCCGTCATGCCGACCCCCGCCAACCTGTTTGGATTGATCGTCTTCAGCGTGACTGGCTTTGCGATGTTCAGCTATGCGCGCAAGCAGGGGAAATGGCGGACCGCGGCGATCGGTGTCGCCTTGATGGTGTACCCGTATTTTGTCGACCAGACCTGGGTGCTGTACGCGGTCGGTCTTGCGTTGTGCGCGGCGCTTTTCGTTTTTCGCGAGTGAATCCCGACCGCATCGCCGGCGATCCAGCGAGCCCGGTGCGTCGTGGCCTGAAGTTGTGCATGATCGGCGCTCCACAATACGGGGGTGCTCCTGTCGATTGAACTGAAGATGCTGGCCTGGTCCATCGTGCTCGGAATCGTGCACGTGCTGATCGGCGCGACACTGGCGACGCAGCAGCGCGGCCTCGCTTGGAATGCCAGCGCACGCGATGGTGTGCCGAAGCCACTGACCGGCGTGGCTGCGCGGGTCGATCGGGCGACGCGCAATTTCCTCGAGACGTTCGTGTTTTTCGCGGCTGCAGTTGTGGCCGTGGTCATCGCGCAGAAGACCAGTTCGTGGACGGCTTTGGGCGCACAGATCTATTTCTGGGCCCGCGTCGCCTATCTGCCCGTGTACGCTGCCGGCATTCCGTTTCTACGCACCGTGATCTGGGCCGCGAGTCTGTACGGGATGGTGCAGGTCGTTGCCGCCTTGTTCTGAAGCGCGCCGCGGCTGCGTAATTGCAGGAGCGGTTTCCGCCGCTCCTGCGGGGAGAGCCCCGCCGCGCAGACGTTGAATCAGCCCGATTCCACCATGCTCAATGCCAGCGCCTCGGCGACCTTGATGCCATCGACTGCGGCAGACAGGATGCCACCAGCGTAACCGGCGCCTTCGCCAGCCGGATACAAGCCGCGCGTGTTGATGCTCTGGCAATCGTCACCGCGCTTGATCCGGATCGGCGACGACGTGCGCGTCTCCACACCCGTCAACAACGCATCCGCCATCGCGAAACCGCGGATCTGGCGATCGAACGCGGGCAATGCTTCGCGGATCGCCTCAATGGCGTAGTCGGG
>JBDSBK010000053.1:0-2639 GCA_039921645.1 Dokdonella sp. | reverse complement strand
TGCTGCTGGTCGTCGACGGCGCGCTCGCGCCGCGTCCCGACGTCATCGACGTCGTCACACATGCCGTCGCGGTATTGCCGGGGCTCGTCGGCGAATTTGCCGGCGAACGCCGCGCGGGTGCCAGCGTGGCGACGATCGCGCAAACGGCCGCGCGCATCGTCGCAGAAACCGATTCCGCGCAAACCGGGACTATGGGATCAGGTTCAATTGGCGGATAGCGTCGAGCAAAGAAGAGCCCGGCAATCGGACGAGCTTTTCCTTGAACAGTCAGTTCCCTTTGCCGGCGCATGCGCAACCCGACTGCGAAAATCGCGGTCGACTTGATCGACAGCTGGTTCTACGCGTCGACGCCGATGCGCGATCGAAGCAGGGATCAATCGAAGCCGTTCTTGAAGATCAAGTCGGCGGTTGCATTCAGGCACGACGGCGTGTGCTGCGCGATCAGGACCGACAGCGTGGTGATTTGCGTCGGATGGAACTGGAGTACGTTCTGGTGGTCGGGGCCGCAACTGATCAGGTTGCAATAGCTCATGATCGAGCCTGCGGGTGCGCCCGGTCCCGTGGCGGGACAGCTCGTGGCGCCGCTGTAGCACGCGCCGCCGCCGACGCTTTCGCCGCTGCTGCACTTGTCGATCGTGTTCGATGAGGCGGGGTATGCACCACTGCTGGCGTTCGTGCAGTGCGTGTGCGCGGCGCCGAAATTGTGGCCGAGTTCGTGACCGACGATGCGCGCCGAAAGGTCCACCGGCACCTGCGAACTCGTGAACACCTTGTTGATGCTGTAACTGCCTCCGTTTGCAGAAGTGACGCAATACGCGTTGATCCAGGCGATGCCCGAGGCGGAGAACCCTCCAGTCAGCCGGCCCGATAGCAATGCGACGAAATCGCGCTGTACGCTCGCCTCGTTGTTCTGCCAATACGTACCGAAGTTGCCGAGGTCGGTGCCGTCGGCCGACGTGTTCTGGCCGATGGCATACGGCGTCGTGACCGTGCGAAAAATGGTCGTGCCCTGCTGCAGCGACACATTGAGGTCGCGCACGTACATCACGTTCATCGTTGCGAACAGGTCGGCGATCCAGCTCGTCGCTGCGCTCAGATTGGCGCCGCCGGTGCCTCCGAAACGGTTGACCAGCAATTCGTGATCGACATCAACCGCGATGACGGCGCCACGCGGCACGGCGGTGACCGCATTTCCGGCGAGCGAGATCGTCAACGGGTCCGGCATCGGCTGACCGCTCGGCAGGCTGTCGTTGCCGGGCAGGGTTTGCGGGACGATGCCGGGGGGCAGGGCATCGCGTGCGGGCTTCACGATGAAGCGCGCGCCGGTCGCGTCTTGCGACGTGGAAATCGCGAACGCGCCCGCCGGCGACGATCCCGCGCCTGCCGCATGCTTGAAACCGGGATCGAATGCGAAATACGCGCGCACGGTGCCACTGCTGTCGCTGGCGATGAGTTCGACCCGTTTGCTGCGGGGCAGTTCGCGTTCGCCGCTGGCATCGACGGCGAGGATGCGCGCACCGTTCGCGTAGACGTCGATGCGCTGGAAGCGCAATCCGAAATGACCGCCGAAGCTGTCGGGAAAGTCGTCGATCGCGATACTTTCTCCGATGGCGAGCGATTTCAGTCGATCCAGCTGGCTGGGTTGCAGCGCGAGCGTGTCGCTTGCAGCGACGGCGTGGGTGCTCGCAAGCAGGAAGGCGAGGGTCAACAGCGTGCGCATGGCCGATTCTCCGCGGCGGGTGAGGCTGCACCTTGGCAAAACACGCAACACAATTCCACCGATGCCGCGTGAAAGAAACATCATGCGCGGGTGTTGCTGAACGCCTCGTCGCCGCGGAACAGCGACCAGCGCTCGAAACGCGGCGTCACCGCGGCGCCCGCAACGAGGCCGCTCGCGTTGTACCGCCCGCGTTCGTAGACCGCGACCAGCGGCTTTTCCAGCGCGCAATGCCGCGCTTCGACGCGCACGGTCGGGCCGAGGTCGCGGATCGATTCAATGCGCAAGACCGTTGATTCGGAGTCGCTGGATGGTGCGAAATCGAGATCGTGCGGCCGAACGAACGCCGTCACGTCGCCGGCATCGACGCCTGTCCAGCGCGCATGCAACGCCGACGGCAGTTCATTGACTTCGCCGAGAAAGCGGCACACGAACGGGCTTGCCGGCTGCGTATACAGAGTTTGCGGATCGGCGAGCTGCTCGATGCGGCCCTTGTTCATGACGGCGATGCGGTCCGCGAGGTCGAACGCCTCTTCCTGGTCGTGCGTGACGAACACGCTGGTCACGTGGATACGCTCGTGCAGGCCGCGCAGCCAACGGCGCAGGTCGTTGCGCACGCGCGCGTCGAGCGCGCCGAACGGTTCGTCGAGCAGCAGGATTTCCGGCTCGACGGCAAGTGCCCGCGCGAGCGCGACGCGCTGGCGCTGACCGCCGGACAGTTGTGCCGGATAGCGCTGTGCAAGCTCGGACAATTGCACAAGTTCCAGCAGCTCGTGCACCCGCCGCTGCAGGTCCTCGCGACGCGGGCGCGCGCGCCAGCCGCGCACGCGCAGCCCGAACGCGACGTTCTCGAACACGCTCAGATGATTGAACAACGCATAGTGCTGGAACACGAATCCGACGTGCCGCTTGCGCGTACTGA
>JBDSBK010000052.1:0-2609 GCA_039921645.1 Dokdonella sp. | reverse complement strand
AACTCGGGGCTTCATCTTGGCTGCCTGGCGAAACCATGATGCTCTGGTTCGTCGCCCGGTCAAGGATTGCAATACGATACACGTTTCCGCTGCCCTGCACCATTGCAAGTTTGAGGCCCTTCGCGTTGATGATGCTCGGACTGGCGTTGTACTGGCCCTCGAACGTCACTCGCGTCGGTTCGCCGCCGCCGGGCGATACCTGGTAGATCTGCGGCTTGCCCGATCTGTCGGAGGTGAAATACAGGGTCTGACCATCCGGTGCCCAACGCGGCTCCGTGTCGATCGCAAAATGCTTGGTGACCTGGGTCGTGGAGCGACTGCCCAGATCCATGATGTAGATGTCCGGATTGCCGCCCTTGGAGAGGCTCAGGGCGAGGCGGTTGCCGTCCGGCGAAAACGCCGGTGCGCTGTTGATGCCCTTGCTGTTCGATACGACCTGACGCGAACCCGTGCCGAGATCCTGTATGTAGATCGTCGAATTGCCGCTCTCGAACGACACATAGGCAATCCTCTTGCCGTCCGGCGACCAGGTCGGCGACAGCAGCGATTCGCGCGAGCGCACCACCACCTGCGGGTTGTAGCCGTCCGAATCCGCAACCATCAGCGCGTACTGATAGTTCGGCGGCGAACCCGACGCCGTGATGTAGGCGATGCGCGTCGCGAATGCGCCACGCACGCCGAGGATCTTCTCGTAGACGATGTCGGCAACCTGGTGCGCGATGTCGCGCAAGCCGCTGCGCTGGCCACTGATTGCACCATCGGTGATCTTCTGCTGCTTGGCGACGTCGTACAGTTCGTATTCGACGCGCAACGCGCCGTCGGCGCCATCGGACATGCGGCCGATGACGAGATAGTCCTGCTTGAGCAGACGCCAGGTCGCAAACTTGACTTCATTTTGGCGGGTGGGGAATTCGACCACATCGTTTTTCGGCAGCGTGCGGAACTGGCCGGAGCGCGCGAGATCCGCGCGAACGACTTCGCCTGGATTGGTTTCCGGCGGAACGCTGCCTCCTTCGAAACCAAAGGGCACCACCGCGATCGGCAACGCCGAAGCGCTGCCGTTGACGATGTCGATATCGAGGCCTTGTGCGAACGCGGCGTTGCCGGCCAGCAAGCCTGCCAGCACCAGCACGGCGCAGCTCATGAACCGCTTGAACATCGTCATCCGCCATCTCCGTTGTACTTGAAATTGAGTTTAATGCTGCGCTGGAACACTTTTTCGTAGCCCTGGAACGGCAGCGGCGCTGCCTTCATGACGGCCTGTTCGATTGAATTTCGCGTCGCCTGATCCGCGTTGCAAGGTGAGCCGATCGTCACACTGATGACATCTCCACCCGGAATCTGGGTGATATTCAACGCACACTTCAAGCCGGCTTCCGCGCTGTCGGGTCGGTTCCAATTCTGCGTCACCGCGGCCTGGATCGCCGCCGAATAACGCGCCGTCAGATCGTTGTCCTGGCCGCCTGCACCGGTCTGCGCATGTTCGGCCTCGTGTTCCGCCGCGGGCTGTGCCTGCTCCGCTTTCTGCTGGCTGTTGCGATCTTCCAGTTGCGCCAGCTTTTCCTTTTCCAGCTTCAGCTTCTTCTCCGCCGCTTCGCGTTGCTTGCGAATATCGGCGAGTTGCTTCTGCTGTTCTTCCTTGATCTTCTTTTCCTTCTGCTCCTGATCGAGCAGCACCTGATCCTGGTGATGTTTTTCCTCCTGCTCCTTTTGTTGCTGTTCGGCTTTTTCCTGTGCAAGCGCGGCGACGCGCTCCTGTTCGATCCTGTCCTGCTTCTGCACTTCAGCGGGGGTCGGTTTCTGCGGCTCCGCCGGCTTCGGTGGTGCGGGTTTGGGCGGTTCCGGTTGTGCAGGCTCCGGCTTGGGTGGTTCGGGCGTCGGTTTCGGCGGTGCCGGTTTCGGCCTCGCTGCTCCCGCATGCGCTTTCGGCGCCGCCGTCGGTCCGATCAGCGTCGCCTCGATCACTGGCCCTGGCATGCTGACCGGCCGCGTTTCGTGGGTCCACCACAGGCCAATGAGCAATGACAGCACCACCAGCAGGTGCAGTCCGAGCGCAAACCCGAACGCACGCAGCTTGTCGCCGAAACTTTCGACCAGGATCGGGTTCCTCATCCGGCTAGTGCGCTCCGTCCGCCTGCGTCGGTTGGCTCATCAAGCCCACCTTCGGCACTCCGGCCGACTGCAACAGCACCATCGCCTGATAGATCTTTCCGTAATCGGCCCGCTGGTCGCCCGCAACCAGCACGGGAACCTGTGGATTCTCGCGGATGAAAGCTGAAATTTTGTTGACCAGGGCGTCGGCCTCGATCGGATCGCGCTTGGCCGCGCCGAGCGTGAGGAAATATTTGCCGTCCTGATCGACGCTGATGACGGCGGGTTCCTTGTCGTTCTGGATCGCCTTCGCTGCCGATTGCGGCAGCTGGATGTCGACGCCGAGATTGAGCAGGGGCGCGGTCACCATGAAGATGATGAGCAATACGAGCATCACGTCGATGTATGGAACGACGTTGATCTCCGCCTTCAGTTTGCGGCGCTTTCTGCGGCCTAGGTTCTGCATGCGGAATACTCCAACGCGATTCGGCGCGGGGCGGGGTTCACGCGCCGTCCTC
>JBDSBK010000051.1:0-4296 GCA_039921645.1 Dokdonella sp. | reverse complement strand
CGCGGATGCGCTGGCGTGGAATCGACCCGAGCTCGTCGCTGCGAATGGCGTGCATATCGTGCGCGGTCGCCATCCGGTCGTCGAGCAGGTGCGCAGCGATCCGTTCGAGCCGAACGATCTCGTGCTCAACGAGGGGCGCCGCATGCTCATCGTGACCGGCCCGAACATGGGCGGCAAATCGACCTACATGCGTCAGGCTGCGTTGATCGTGCTGCTTGCGCACATCGGCAGTTTCGTGCCGGCCGATGCCGCCAGCATCGGACCGATCGATCGCATCTTCACGCGCATTGGCTCCGGAGACGATCTTGCACGCGGACAATCGACGTTCATGGTCGAGATGAGCGAGACCGCGAACATCCTGCACAACGCAACGTCATCGAGCCTGGTCCTGATGGACGAGATCGGCCGCGGCACGTCGACCTACGACGGACTCGCCCTCGCACGCGCGAGCGCAGTCGCCCTGTCGACGACGAACCGCGCGTTTGCATTGTTCGCAACGCACTACTTCGAACTGACCGAACTTGCGACCGAGTTCGACGGCATCGCAAACGTGCATCTCGATGCCGTCGAGTTCCACGACAAGGAGCGCGGGGACCGCATCGTCTTCATGCATGCGGTCAAGGAAGGCCCGGCCAATCGCAGCTTCGGCTTGCAGGTCGCGGCGCTCGCCGGTTTGCCCAAGGCCGTGATTGCCGATGCAAAGCGCACCTTGCATGCTCTGGAGATCGGCACGCGCCCAGCGCCGAAAAATGCAATGGCCATGAACTCTCCGCAAGCGCAACTCGGGCTGTTTTCACCGACGCTGCATTCGCCGGTCGAAGAAGCGATGCGCGCGATAGATCCCGATTCACTGAGTCCGCGCGAAGCACTCGATGAGCTCTATCGATTGAAGAAGCTGACATGAGCAGCGTCGCGCAAGGACGTTTCTGTGCGAGCGGCCACGGCGCCGTCGCACGCACAAACCGCCCGAGACGCTGTCCTGATCAAGGCTTTCGATGAGCGCCGTCCCTTTGCCTGCGCCCGCTGATTCTTCGTATCGGCACATAGCCGTCGAACGCGTGGCGCCGACACGGCACGTTGCCCACATCGACGGATTGCGTGCGATCGCCGTCCTTGCGGTCATCGTCTATCACCTGAACGAGCATTGGCTACCCGGTGGTTTCGGCGGCGTCGATATCTTCTTCGTCATTTCCGGCTTCGTCGTCAGCACATCGGTAAGCCAGTGGAAGGAAGGCGGCTTCGGCACCTTCCTCGGATATTTCTACGCACGGCGCCTGCAACGCATCGCACCCGCCCTGCTCGCCTGCCTTCTCGTCACCAGTCTCGCGTCGGCCTTGTTCATTCCGCCGGCGTGGCTGAGCAATGCCAACGAGATGACCGGTTCGCACGCGTTCTTCGGCCTCAGCAACTACTTTCTCGCCAACAATCGCGAGAGCTATTTTTCGCCCACCATCGACTTCAATCCGTATACGCACACCTGGTCGCTCGGCGTGGAGGAACAGTTCTACCTGCTGTTTCCACTGTTGTTCTTTGCATGGACGCGCGGACCCGGCGGCCGGCGACTATCGATGGCACTGGTGGCGACTGCGATTGCCGCTTCGACAGCGTGGGCCTGGCACCTCGGCCACATCGATCCCGCCGCCGCGTTCTATCCGATCACGACACGGTTGTGGGAGCTCGCCGCCGGCGTCCTGCTTCATCAAGTCCTTGCGTACCAGCATGCGCATTCGAACGCCGGGGGCGCGGCGGGGCTGTGGCGCTGGCCATTGACGGCGGCTGCGCTGGTTTCGCTCGGGCTGCTTGGGTTCGGACTCGTCACGTCCCTGCCGCGTACCTTCCCGTGGCCCGGCGCATGGGTTCCGGTCGTCGGCACACTGGGCGTACTCGGATTCCTGCACGGGCAGACGAACTCATTCGTGCAACGCGTCCTGGGTTGCGCACCGATGACGTATGTCGGCCGCCTTTCGTATTCGTTGTATCTGTGGCACTGGCCCGTCTTCGTACTTTTGCGTTGGACGTGCGGCCTTGATTCGACGGTCACGCGCGTTGCAGGATTGGCGCTGACCTTGGCACTGGCTGCGCTTTCCCTTCGTTTCATCGAACGACCTTTGCGCTACTCGCCGACTCTGCGGCGCTGGCCACGCGCCGCTGTGGTGGCAGCCGGTCTCGCTACCGTCGTTGCGAGCTGGTGGATTTCCACGCAGATCACGCAGGCACGACCTTCCCTTTCGCTGAGCACCGTCACGCGCAACAGCCTGGACTGGTATCCATCTGCGCTGCCGCCGCCACGCGAATCACCCGCCTGCAGAATCGCTTCGGAAGGCGCGGCTGGCAGCTTTGGTACGCGCGTGATTTATTCCCGCAGCGGTTGCCCTGCACCCGCGACGAAACCGGCGACACTGTTCGTGATTGGTGATTCGCATGCAACGGCCTACCTGAGACTTTTGACGGACCACGTGCTGCGCACGGGATCTTCCATCGTCCTGTACCACAACGCGGGCTGTACCTTTGTGAGTCTGCAACCCGAACGCGAAGGCGGCATCTGCCCCGCGCAAGCACGAGCAGCCGTCGACGACATGCTGGCGCGAGCGCAACCCGATGACGTTCTGTTTCTTGCCGCGCTGCGCCTGCCGCGTCTCGGCAATCAGTTTGCCGGTTTCGACATGAAGCCAACCCGCAGAGCATTCGCCAATGCTCCCAGAGTGCAACGCACCAACTCGGAAAGGGATGCCGTCACGTTGCTGACGCCCATTGCCGCGCGCGGCGTGCGCATCGTGCTGGAAGCACCGAAGCCATTGTTTCGCGCGCCGCCGTTCCGCTGCGCCGACTGGTTCGATGCGTCCAATCCCATCTGCCGCACGGGTCTCGCGATGCCGCGCGAAGAGTTGCTGCAGTATCGCCAACCGGTGATGGAGAGCTTCGGGCGCATCGTCGCACAGCTTCCCGCAGCCAGCGTCTGGGATCCTTTCCCGACGCTCTGTCCTGGCGAGACCTGCGAAACGATGCGCGACGGACGCCCGCTCTTTTTTGACGGCGATCATCTCAGCGGCTATGCGAACACGCTCCTGCTGCCGGATTTCGAGCGGTTCCTCTCTGCTTTTCCCAAGGCGACACCGCTTCGCAATTCGGGCGTTGCGCAACCGTAGCGCGCGCCGGCAGCAATGTCGTTGTTCGTCCAGCCGCGATCGCGTGACGCCGCTCGATCACCGCGCTCGCGATGGTCAAAGGCATCGTCGACAGCCGATGAATCTGACGAGTTGATTCCGCCGTTGTCACCGCGCGCATGCTGTGTGCTGCGCGCTATCCGACGCGCCGAGCTTCATGCACACGCCGAATCGTTGCATGCGGTTGTAGACGATGCGACTGCGTCATTGGATTACCGACGCGATCAACACGGCGACTTCGATGATTTCCGCGAGCGCACCCGCCGTGTCGCCGGTAAACCCGCCGAGTCGAAAAATGCATGCGCGCCGCCACGCAAGCCAGACGACGATCGCCGCTGCAATGGCGAACACGCCGCTCCCGCCGAAGAACAGCGCAAACAGCAGCGCGCACGCGAGCGCGATGCGGCAGCGCGCACGCGGCGCCGATGTCAGCTCAGTTCCCAAGCCGTCGCGCCGCACGTACGGCACCCACAGGAATGCCGCCATCAGGCCCGCTCGCGCGAGCACCGGCGCAAGCAGCAACGTCGTCCACGCCACCGTGTCGATGCTCGCGAGCGCTGCAAACTTGAGAATCAGCAACAACACGAGCGCGACGACACCCGCGGGACCCGAGCGCGGGTCCTTCATGATCTCCAGGGTTCGTTCGCGATTGCCGAGCCCCCCGACCCATGCATCGGCAGAGTCCGCAAGCCCGTCCAGATGCAGCGCTCCCGTCAATGCCACCCATGCAGTCAGCAACAACGCCGCCGACAACAACGGAGGTGCACCAAAGCCGTGCAGCAACCACGCGAACGCGCCGAGCAAACTGCCGAGCAGCGCACCGACCAGCGGATACCAGGCCAGCGATTCCGCCTGCGACCGTGCGTCGGGAAATACGCCTGCCGGCACCGGCAAGCGCGTCAGAAATCCGATTGCGACGAGCAGGCCGCGCATCACGAACTCCCTGTTGCCAAAGGCCAGGACAGCGCGTGCAGCGATGCATGCGGCACCTCGATGTTCGCCATGTCCGAATACGATCGCTGCTCGGCTGCGCAACGCAGCAAACGAATCGCGCCGCCGTGCGTGATCACCAATACGCGCTGTGCCGACGATGATATCGCCGCCGATTCGACGATGTGATCGAGCGCGGCGA
>JBDSBK010000050.1:0-6493 GCA_039921645.1 Dokdonella sp. | reverse complement strand
AGGAACTGCGCCGAGATGCTCCAGAGCGTATCGCCCTTCTTGACGATATAGCGGTCCGGGTGATGGTCGACCCACTGCGCCGAGGCGGCATACACCGAAAGCGTGAAAAGCAGCCCGGCGGAAACCGAAAGCAGTTTTTTAAGCATGACGGCCAATCCCCTCATCCCCAAGTATTTTTTGAGTGTAATGCAAAACGCAAAGCCTGGAAAACGAACTGTGTCGCAAGTGGCGAAACCGTCTCCGCTTGGCGCATGAATCCGGATTTGCGGCGACTTGCACGGCTGGTGAGGGCGTCCCGGGTCGCTCGAAACCGCCTTTCCTGGCTGGCACGACGGACATGAAGGGGGTTCGTCGGACTTTGATTTGGAGCTGGCTGCGCTCTGCAGGACCTCGGAATGCCTTCGGTACCCCGGACCAACGGTTTTCGCCGGCCGCGTCGCCCGGTTGCATCGCCAATTGTCTGTTCAACGCGTAAAATCAGGAATTCCAGCCACTTGCAGCCGCGATGCGCACCCGCATCTGTGTTCCCGACATGACCCAACTGACCATCCTAGAATTTCCCGATCCACGCCTGCGCACCCAGGCGCAGCCGGTCACCGTGTTCGATGCGACCCTGAAGAAACTCGTTGCGGACATGTTCGAGACCATGTACGCGGCTCCGGGCGTCGGCCTTGCCGCAACCCAGGTCGATGCGCACAAGCAGCTGCTGGTGGCCGACATGTCGGAGAATTCGGACGAGCCGCTGGTGCTGATCAATCCACGCATCCTCGAAAAGGACGGCGACCAGGTCTACCAGGAAGGTTGCCTGTCGTTTCCGGGTATCTACGCGGATGTGGATCGTGCGCTGCATGTGAAGGTTGCCGCACAGGATGTCGAAGGCAAGGAATTCGTGCTCGATGTGCAAGGTCCTCTCGCGGTCTGCATCCAGCACGAGATGGATCACCTGGTCGGCAAACTTTTCGTCGACTATCTGTCGCCGCTGAAGCGTTCGCTGCTGCTCAAGCGCATGGAGAAGAAGCGCCGCCAGAGCGCCTGATTCCGCATGGCGGGAATGGCGCCTGGGGGAGCGGCTTCAGCCGCGACGCCGTCGTCCCTGCCTGCGCCACAACGACGTATGGCGGGCTGAATCTGCTCAGCCTCCGCGTGACCCGCCTACACTGCGTCCCCGACGCGCAATCGCCCGACTGCCGGATCGACATGAGCCCATCGTTGCGCCTGGTGTTCGCTGGAACGCCGGAATTCGCCGTTCCATCGCTGCAGGCATGTCTTGCCAGCGGCGCCGATGTGGTTGCCGTCTACACCCAGCCGGATCGTCCGGCGGGTCGCGGTCGCAAGCTGACGGCAAGTCCCATCAAGCAAGCGGCATTGGCGGCGGGCATTGCGGTCGAGCAACCCGAAACGCTGCGAGAGGCAGCGGCCCGCGCGCAACTGGCTCGGCATGCGCCGGATCTGCTTGTCGTCGTTGCTTACGGATTGATCTTGCCCAAGGCGGTGCTTGCCTTGCCGCGGCTCGGCTGCTGGAACGTGCACGCGTCGCTGTTGCCGCGCTGGCGTGGCGCAGCGCCGATCCAGCGCGCAATTCTTGCCGGCGATGCGGAAACCGGCGTATGCCTCATGCAAATGGAAGCCGGTCTCGATACAGGACCTGTCCTGCTCGAAGCGCGCACGCCGATCACGTTGGACGACACCGGCGGCAGCCTGCACGATCGCATCGCGGCAATCGGCGCACGAACGCTTGCCGAGGGACTCGCGCGCTTGTTGCGAGTTGAAACGCTGGAGGCGCGTGCGCAATCGGGCGATGGCGTCGTGTACGCACACAAACTCGACAAGGCCGAGGCGCGCCTGGACTGGAATGAGTCGGCCATGGCACTCGCACGCAAGGTGCGCGCGTTCGATCCATGGCCGGTCGCCGAAGCCGAGATCCACGGCGAACGCCTGCGCATCTGGTCGGCCGAAGCGCTTGCCCATACCGATCTGACAGCGGTGCCTGGCAGCGTGGTGGCGAGTCACCGCGATGCGATCGATATCGCGACCGGCGATGGGCTGCTGCGCATCCACGAACTGCAGCGCGAAGGCGGTCGTCGGATGCCGGTGCGCGATTGGCTCAATGCGCGGCGCGAGGTTGTCGCACGATGAGCAAGCCTCCCGCGCGAACGTCGGCGCATCGACGCAATAGCCAGCCGCTGCCGCCGCCAGCGCCGGGTGCTGCGCTGCGCGCCGAGGCGGCGCGTGCACTCGCGCGCATCGTGTTCGATGGCGTTTCTCTGCGCGCAGCTCTGATGGAGGTCAATCCGCGCATCGCTGATTCGCGCGACCGTGCCTTGCTCGCCGCTTCGCTGTTCGCCGCCTCGCGCTGGTGGCTGCGCTTCGATGCGGCGCTCGGTCTTCTGACCGACAAGCCATTGCCGCCAAAGGCACGCGAAGTGCGGGCGCTGCTGGTGCTCGCGTTCGCGCAACTGGCCGTGCTGCAGTTGCCGGATTACGCGGTTGTCGCCGCGTGCGTCGACGCGGCGCGCGTTCTGGGTCAACCGCACTACGCCGGTCTCGCGAATGCCGTGCTCCGGCGGTTCCTGCGCGAACGCACAGAGCTCGACGCAAAACTAGCTGCCGATGCGGTGACGCGGCATGCGCATCCACGCTGGCTCATCGATGCGATCGAGTGCGACTGGCCGCAACAAGCCGAAGCGATCTTCCATGCGAACAATCACGAAGCGCACCTGACCCTGCGCGTGAATCGCCGACGCATCGAACGCGACGCGCTGCTCGCGCGTCTGCACGCGGCCGATCTCGTCGCCGAGGCGCACGCGGATCTACCCGATGCGATCGTGCTCGCGCAAAGCACCAACGTGACCGAACTTCCGGGCTATGCCGAGGGCGCGTTCTCGGTGCAGGACGGCGCCGCACAACGCGTGGTCGAGCTGCTCGATCTGCGCGACGGACTGCGTGTGCTCGACGCGTGTGCCGCTCCCGGTGGCAAGGCGGCGCACATGCTCGAACGCGCGCAGCTTCACCTGCTCGCACTCGACAGCGATGCCGCGCGCTTGCGACGCGTGCACGAGAACCTGGATCGTCTGGGTCTTGTCAGCGAAGTCGTCGCAGGCGATGCCGCGGCACCCGCAGCGTGGTGGGACAGCAAGCCGTTTGATCGCATCCTCATCGACGCGCCGTGTTCGGCGACGGGGATCGTCCGTCGCCAACCGGACATCAAGCTGCATCGCCGCGCCACCGATATCGCACCGTTGGCGACGTCGCAGGCCCGTTTGCTGGAAGCGCTTTGGCCGCTCCTCGCGAACGGGGGGCGGATGATTTATGCGACATGTTCGCTCCTGCGCATGGAAAACGAAGCGGTGGTCGCTGCGTTCCTCACCGCACATGCCGATGCACGCGCGATGCCCTTGCCTGCGGCGTTCGGCCATATCGCTGGCGCCGGGCGCCAGAACCTGCCCGGCGAAAACGGCAGCGATGGATTCTATTACGCGGCGCTGGAGAAGATACCGGTTAATCTGTAGCAGCGGCGTTTCGTTGCAGCCGCAGGATTGCGCCGTCATTCACTGCTTCAGTCCGTTGCTCCTGCTTCCCGGAATCACCATGAATCGCGGCCGAGGCCGTTCCCACGAAAGCGCGCGGAATTGAAAGCGAAGATCCTGATGCGTGGCCGGAATTTCCATCGCGTACTCGTGCTGCTGTGCGCGCTGGCCGCCGGCTGCGGCGCGATTGCGCAGCAAACGCCGGGGTCGCTCACCGTACGCACGGCAATCGTGGCGGCCACCGGCGCCGCCGCGCTGCTCGAGCTTGGCATCGACTGCCATCTCAGCGGCCCGATGCAGGATGCGCTGGACCATGGCATTCCGATCACCTTGCGCATCGATGTGCAAGCCGGACGCTGGCCAAGCACGCTTGCCTCGGCCACGCAGCGCATCGAAATGCGCTACTTCCCGCTTTCGCGCCGCTATCAATTGCGTGAAATGAACAGCGACGACGTGCGCAACTTTGCGACGTCGACCTATCTGATTGCAGCGCTCGGCTCGTTGCGACTGGGCCTGCCGGGTGCATTCGCGAATCTGCCTGCGTCGACGCCGTTGCAGGTCTCGGTCGCGATCGATCCGGCCGCGCTACCGGGCGCGTTGCGCCTGCCGGCGTTGTTCGAACCCGCATGGCATCTCGCCGCGAAGGACTATGCATGGACCGTCGCGGCGCCCTGAATTTCCTGCTCCGGCGCGTGCTGCCGACCTTGGCGATAGCGACGCTGCTGCTCGCTTCGTTGAAGCTTGCCGAGGACGCCGCCGGCGACAGCGATCGTTTTTCGGCGCACTACCGCTGGGTGCTCGGTGCCGCCGTCGCGGCGCTCGTCGTTCTGCTCGCGACGATCGGCCAGCGCCTGTGGCGACTGCGCGGCGATCTCACGCGCGCGGCACCCGGGGCGCGATTGAGTCGACGCCTGCTGCTGGTCCTGATTCTGCTCGCGCTGCCCTCGACAATCGTCGTCTACGGCTTCGCGTTGCGCTTCCTCGATGCGACGATCGACAACTGGTTCGATGTGCGCCTCGAACAAGCGCTTGATGACGCACTCGAAATCGGCCGCTTGGCGGTCGATGAACACTTGCGCGGCGCCGAGAACGCCAGCGTTGACCTGGTCAAGCGCCTCGGCGCTGAATCGCCCTCATCGGCTCAGGCCACGCTCGATGAAACGATCGAAGCATCGGGGGCGATCGAACTCACCGTGTTCGGCGACGATGGCCGCGTCATCGCGACGGCCAGTTCGGATCCGCGCTACCTCAATCCGCCGCTGCCCGACAGCGCCTTGCTCATGCGCGTGCACGGCGAAGGCAGATATGCTGCGTCCGAACCGTTCGGCGACGGGCTCGCCTTGCGTGTCGTGCTGCCGCTGGGCGTCGCCACCGCCGATGCCGGCGAGTCGGCACGCGGCCTGCAAGGTCAGCTTCTGCAAGGCTTGTTTCCGCTGCCGGCACGGCTACAACCATTGACGCGCGGCATCGAGCGCGCAAGTTTCGATTTCCAGCGGCTGAAGTTCCTGCGCGGATCGCTCAAATTGACGTTCGCCCTGATCCTCACGTTCGTGCTGTTGTTGTCCGTGCTGTTCGTCGTGCTGGCCGCGTTCGGCATCGCGCGCCGCCTCGTCGCTCCGGTCGGTCGTCTTGCAGCGGCGACGCGAGCGATCGGCGCCGGGCGCTATGACACGCCACTGCCGAGCGCGAGCGACGACGAACTGGGTTTCCTGGTCAATTCGTTCGCGCAGATGACGCGCGAGCTTGAATTCACCAGCGCGCGCGCGCAAAAAAGCACGCGTGAAACCGAGCAGCAGCGAGCATGGCTGGAAGCCGTGCTCGAACGTTTGTCCGCGGGCGTGCTCGGCTTCGATCGAGAAGGCCATCTGCGCGTTGCCAATCGCGCGGCGGAAGCCATCCTCGATGTGCCGCTGTCGCGTTATCTCGGTCGCAGCATCGGCGAGCTCAAGCACGAGCGCGCGGAACTCTCCGCGTTCGCCGATCCGCTCGCGCGGCATCTGCGTGAGAACCTGCGTGAATGGCGTGAAGAGGTGGTCATCGATACCGCAGCCGGTCGGCGCATGCTGATGTTGCGCGGGACCGCGCTGCCGGATCAGGCGGGTTATGTCGCCGTGTTCGACGATCTCACCGTGCTCAATCGTGCGCAGCGAGATGCCGCCTGGGGCGAGGTCGCGCGCCGGCTCGCGCACGAGGTGAAGAATCCGCTCACGCCGATCCAGCTTGCCGCAGAGCGCCTGCGCCGGCGTTTCCTGGGTCGCCTGTCGCCCGAGGAAGGCGAACTCATCGATCGAGCGACGCATACGATCGTGAGCCAGGTCGAGGCCCTGAAAACGATGGTCAACGCGTTCGCAGACTATGCACGCGCGCCGCAGCTGGCGTTGCGCGCGATCGCGCTGCACGCACTGGTCGAAGAGGTGCTCGATCTGTACGAGAACGATCAACGCATCAGCCTGACGCGCCAGCTTGCCGACGGCGAGCCGCGCGTGCGCGTCGATGCGGTGCGTCTGCGGCAGGCGCTGCACAACCTGATCAAGAATGCGCTCGAGGCGATCGGCGATGCGCGCAAGCCGCAGATCCGCGTAGCCACGCGCCGCGTGCGTGCCGGCGAGGAGGACTGGATCGACTTGTCGGTGAGCGACAACGGCCCCGGCTTGCCGGCGGATTTCGGCGAGCGCTGGTTCGAGCCCTACACGAGCAGCAAGGCGCGCGGTACCGGACTCGGCCTCGCGGTGGTCAAGAAGATCGTCGAGGAACACGGTGGCACCGTACGCGCTGAAAACGATGCGCAGGGCGGGGCGACCTTCATCTTGCGGCTGCCGCTCGAAGGCGCCTGATCCGCGGCAATGTCAGCGTTGCGCGCGCAAGTCCGCGGGCCCGATCGAGAATTCACCCAGATGCTGGTCGAGCCCGACCTCGCAGCGAACCAGCCTTCGCGCGAGCGTGTCGGCGAGCACGACGTCGTTCGG
>JBDSBK010000049.1:0-8065 GCA_039921645.1 Dokdonella sp. | reverse complement strand
AGAACGAGTGTCAGCAATGGAATCGAGAGCGCGGGCACGAACAGCCGACTGCCGAGGGCTCGTGCGGATTCACGACGCGCCTGCACGATTTCGGCGGATTCCACGGCTGTGCGCAGGCCTCCGCGCGCTGCGAGAACGCCAAGAGCAATCACGCCAACGCCCATCGCCTGCGCCGGCCAGCGAACACCTTCGGAATTCGTGTACAGGATCGCTTCACCAAACAGGAACGGGCACGCGAGCACGGCCCAGAACGTCGTTGTCGACCACGATCGCGTACGCGCGTTGAAGACGGCCGCTACGATCAGGAATCCTCCGACCAACCAGTAGATCGATTCAATCCGCAGCATGCGTTTGGTCCCTCATCGCGCGTGTGGCTTGCGTGCGCGAGAGCGCGCGGGCGAAAGACGAGATACGCATCGCATGGATCACGAATGCTGCGATTGCGGTCGGCAATGCCCACAGCGCGATTGCAAGCGGCTCCAGGTGAATGCCCTGACGTTCGTAGAAGCCCTGGATCAGCAGGACCCCTTCAAACGCGAGGAAAACATCCTCGCCGAAGAAACGGCCGATGTTGTCCGTTGCCGCTGCCAGTGCGCGTACGCGCATGCGCTCTGATTCGTCGAGAACGCCGTCGTGCCCGGCGGCTGCCTCGCTCATCGGAGCCAGCAGCGGTCGCACGGTCTGCGCATGCCCGGCGAGATCTTTCAAGCCGACCATCGACAACATCTGGCGCAGACCCAAGTACGAGATCAGCAATCGCGTCAGGGTAAGACCATGGAAATTCGCGATCCACGTTTGCGCGCGTTCACGCAAACCGTAGTGCTCCAGCACGCCGATGATCGGCAGCGTCAACACAAATAGCAGTAGCGCTCGGTTGCTGACGAAGGATGTACCGAGCAGGGCGAGCAGGTCGCCGATGCCCATGTGCGCCGCGATTCCGCTGACCAGGCCGGCGACGACCACGACGAGCACGGGATTGCGGCGCAGGATGAAGCCGACGACGACGACTGCGACCCCGAGCAAAGGCCAGCAGTTCATGCAGCACGCTCGATGCCCGGCGCACGGATTGTGATGCCAGCGGCTCTTAGCCCTTCGTACACGCGCCGAGCGAAGATCGCGGCGTTGGCACGGTCGCCATGCACGCACAGCGTATCGGCAATGACTGCGTGCGCCGCGCCGCTGCGCGTCGTCACCTCGTGACGGGTTGCGATCGCCAGTGCTTGCGCAACGGCGGCATCGACGTCCGCGATCACCGCGTCCGCTTCGCGCCGCGGCGTCAGCGAGCCATCGTCTTCATAGCGTCGATCCGTGAACGCTTCGTGTGCCACGTCGAGTCCGAGCCTCTGGCCTGCGCGCGTCAATTCGCTGGCGCAGAGGCCTACAAGGATCAATCGGGCATCGAAATCGCGCACCGCTTGCGCGATAGCCGCAGCGAGCAGCGCATCGCGTGCGGCCATGTTGTAGAGCGCGCCGTGCGGTTTGACGTGGCGCAGGTGCGTGCCAGCTGCACGCGCAAAGCCGGCGAGCGCGCCAATCTGGTACAGCGTCATCGCATAGGTTTCATCCGGCGATACGCGCATCTCGCGCCGGCCGAAGCCGGCGAGGTCCGGCAGCGATATGTGCGCGCCGACAGCGACTTTCGCACGCACCGCAAGTTCGAGCGTGCGCCGCATTGTGTCGGGGTCGCCGGCGTGGAAGCCGCAAGCGATGTTCGCCGAACTGATCCAGGGCATCACAGCTGCGTCCGACCCCATGGTCCAGGCCCCGAACGATTCGCCCAGATCGCAGTTGAGATCGATGCTGCGTGCAGTCGAAAGATTCGAGGTCGAAGCGACGGTTTCAGTCATGAGTGGCGATTCGAGTAGCAATGACATCGAGCAAACACGCGAGTTCGCGCTCGCGCGCAAGATAGCGCGTTTGCGCCTCGTCGATTCCGATTTCCACAAAACGCACATGATCGCCTGGTCGTCGCTGTGCGAGGCGCGGCAAGTCGATCGCGGCAACCTGGCCGATGCGCGGATAGCCGCCGGTCGTCGGGTGTTCGGCCATCAATGCGATGGGGTAACCATTCGGCGGCAATTGCAGCGTGCCGAATGCAACGGCTTCGCTGATCAGTTCGAGCGTCGCGCCGAGCGCGAGTCGGGGACCATCGAGTCGGTATCCGACACGGTTCGAGTCGGCGCCGATGCGGAACGCCTGGGCAAACAGCGCAACACGCGAGGGTGCGTCTAGCGCATCCCAATGTGCGCCCCGGATGAGGCGGATCGGATGATCGGCGTCGGTATCGAACCAGGGGCGCGGATCGAGCGACCACGTCGACGATGGTCGGCGCGGTTTGACTGACGAGCCTTCAATGGTCCGTATCGGACCATTCGGTGCCGTCGCCCGCGGATGCGATGCCATCGACATGCTGCTTGCGATCGCGAGCCTGTCACCCGCAGCGAGAGGGCGGCCATCGAGCGGACCAAGGCCCGCGTTCACGTCGGTCGCCCTGCTGCCCAGTACCGCATCGACGGCGAACCCGCCTGCGACTGCGAGGTACGCGCGCGCGCCACGTTGCGCCGAGCCAACCTCGAGCACACTGCCGGCCGTGATGTGTGCGGATTGCCATGACGGTGCTGCTTGCGCATCGATGCTCATATCGAAGCGCGCACCGGTCAGTGCAATGGTGGCATCGGTCTCGAAGCAAAGGCGCGGGCCGAGCACACTGATCTCCAGCGCTGCAGCGGTTTCGGCATTGCCGACCAAGGCATTCGCAAGGCGAAAAGCGACATCATCCATTGGACCTGCGTGACCAACGCCGATCGCAGCGAGCCCGCACCGGCCGCGATCCTGCAGTGTGGTCAGCAAGCCGGCCTTGAGTACGACGACACTCATTGCGGGTGTGCCCGTTCGATCTCGACGAATTCGTTGTCGTCGATAGCGCGAAAGCGCACATGGTCGCCGGGCGCCAGCAGGCAAGGCGGTTCGCGCAACGCATCGAATAGCGCGAGTGGCGTACGACCAATCAACTGCCAGCCTCCCGGCAGATCGGAAGGATAGATGCCGGTCTGGGGACCACCAATCGCGACCGAGCCGCGCGGCACACGCATGCGCGGATTCGCACGGCGTGCCGAATGCAAGCCCGGATCCAGGCCGAGCAGATAGGGAAACCCCGGTGCGAAGCCGATCATTGCGACGCGATAGTCGGCCGCAACATGGCGTGCGATCAGGTCATCGATCGAAAGGTCGAGCTGCCGCCCGAGTTCGTCCAGATCAGGGCCATGCCCGGCGCCATAGCGCACGGGGATTTCGATCATGGTCGGCGTTTTCATTTCGTGGCGGGCTCGTGACTTGAGTTCCACTTTTATGGCGGCGGCGAGTTGACCCCATGGCGGCTCAGCCCCGTTCGACCAGCGAGCTGGCACGTAGACAACGGCGAGCGTCGCATAGGCGGGTACGAGATCGCTGACACCCGGCAACCGTGCGGCGCGCAGCACCGCAGCGGCGCGATGTACGCGCGCGTTGAGAGCGGCGTCGAGGCCGGACCCGAAACGCAGCAGCAGGACCGTTTCGCTCAGCGCTTCGACGGTGAAGTCATCGTCGGCGGCTGCCGCGTGCATCAGATGAAAAGTGGCGCGAGCGCCTTGCGCAATTCGGCGATGCGCAGCGTGCGCGTGTCGTCGTCGTAGCATTCCCGCTCGCCACGCCCCCACACCGGTTGCGGCCAGACGGCGTCGTTCGTGAAACGCGCGATCACATGCACGTGCAACTGCGAAACGACATTGCCGAGCGCGGCGATATTGATCTTGTCCGGGCGCAGCTGGGTTTCCAGCACTCGGCTGATGGCGCTGAGTTCGCCGAGCAAGCTGTGTCGATCGGCTTCATCCAGATCGAGCAGTTCACGCGCGCCGGCAATGCGAGGCACGAGAATCAGCCAGGGAAAGCGCGCGTCATCCATCAGCAGGAGGCTCGACAGCTGCAGTTCGCCGATCGGCTGTGTATCGGCTACCAGGCGTGGATCGATCGGAAAACTCATGCGTGTGTGCCAGCCAGGTGCTGATCGAAGAAACCCAACGTGCGCTTCAGTGTCAGTGTCGCGCTGGCTGCGTCATGCGCTTTCGGATCGACGTCGCGATTGAATGCATGACCGCTCGGGTAGACATGAACCGCTGCCGTCGGCCATGCGCTGCGGTGGCGGTCGATCGCCTCGCGCGGAATCGACGCATCGTGCTCGCCAAAATGGAACATCAGCGGTGCGAGTGATGCCTCGCTGAGGAACTGCACGTTGCGTGCGCCGTAATAGCTTGCCGCCGGCAATCCGAGTCGAGTGGCCGCAAGCAAGGCCACGGTTCCGCCCCAACAGTAGCCGACGCAACCGATACGGCCGGCCGAAGCGATCGATTCCGCCGCGCTGGCGACGTCTTCGAGCGCGAGGTCGAGGCCGACTTCGCGCACGAGTTCCTGGCCGCGTTTGAAGCCCGCTTCGTCGTAGCCCAGTTCAACGCTGCTTTCGACGTGATCGAAAAACGCGGGTGCGATCGCGGTATAGCCGTGCTCGGCGTAGCGGTCCACGACACTGCGCATATGCGCGTTGACGCCAAAGATTTCCTGCGCGACGACAATGCCGCCCTTGGGCGTGCCGGCCGGTTTGGCGAGGTACGCACCGATGCATTGCATGCGTGAAGTATTGAGCTGGATCTGCTGGCCCACGTGAGCGCGGCCCCTTGCCGTGGATGGTGGGCTACAGCGTATGCGCGGCGCGGCTCATGTCAATGTATCGTTGGCGCAGGCTCATGCCGCGTAACGCTGCACGCGGTTGCGACCGCCGTTCTTCGCCTGGTACAGCGCACGATCGGCGGCGTCGACGAGCGCCGACGCGCCAGCGGTGGTGCCGATGTCGGACAGGAAAGCGAGTCCGATGCTGATCGTTGCGGTCGCGCGCAAGTCGGAGGCAAGCCACGAAAGCAGGCTGGCGACGTGCCCGCGCATGTGTTCGGCCGTATCCATCACCCCGGCGGCGTCGCAATCGCCGACGACCGCTATGAACTCCTCGCCGCCGAAGCGTCCGAGCAGATCGTTGCCGCCGAGGCATTCGCGCATCGCCTGTGCGCCGCTGATCAGCGCACGATCGCCGAGCAAATGGCCAAGGCGGTCATTGATCAGCTTGAAGTTGTCGAAGTCGATGAGCAGCAGTGCGAGCTCGCGCTTTTGCGCGCGATGCTCGTGCACCAGCTGATCAAGGCGCTCCAGCAGCACGCGCCGGTTCGAGACGCCGGTGAGCCAGTCGGTGGTCGCGGCCTGGTAGAGATCCGCCGCCTGTTTTTCCAGGCACGTATTAGCCTCGCCGAGCGCGGCGCGCTGACGCTCGATTTCGACATTGCGCAGCTCGAGCGCGCGATTAAGGCGACGAACGCCGCGGGAGCGCCAGATCACGGCGAACAGGGCGAGCAACAGGCCGGCAAGTGCGATCGCGCCGAAGCGTCGTTGCGCGGCCTGCTGATCGAGTCGCGCATTCTGCAGTTCATTGTCCTTGGCCAGCATCGCGAGGCGTTGCTCGGAGTCCGAGCGTGCATGGCGCACTTCGAGCGCGGCGAGCTGGCGACTGGCGCGAATACCGATCAGTTCCTCGCGCGCATCGGCCGACTTGTGCGCGAAGCGCAACGCTTCGGTGTCGTCCTGCTCGGAACGCGCGAGTTGTTCGCGCAAGGAATACGCCTGCGCCAGCTGCGGGCGCAGGTGCGCGGCTTCGAGACCGGCGATCGCCTCGTCGATCATGCCGCGTGCGCGCAGGTGGTCGCGTTCGGCGAGCGCAGCTTCGGTCAGGTGCAGCAGCGCGCGGGCGATGAGTTCGCGCTGCTGCAGTTCGCGTCCGAGCTTCAACGCCTGTTCGAGATGGTCGATCGCCGCGACCGGCTTCTTCAAGCCGAGCAGTGCACGGCCAAGTTCGAGGTGTTCGAAGCCCTGATGCGGCCGATCGCCGAGCGCCGTGTCGATGGCGAGCGCTTCTTCGGCCACGGTGCGCGCGCCGTCGTAGTCGTTGATATCGTTGAGCAGGCTCGAATACGAACCGACGACCGAGGAATAAACCGACGGCACGCCGCGGCGTGTGGCTGCGTCGATCGCGCGTTGGAAATATTCGCGCGATGCGGCGGTATCCTCGATCTCGCGATAGAGCAGGGCGAGATTGCGATAGACGTTCTCGAGGCGATCGCCGGAGCGCTCACGTTCCGCCGTGGCTTCGAGCTGCGCTTCCAACGCCCGCGCGAAGTCGCCGCGGTCGCGCAGTGCCGTGCCGAGGTCGGACAGTGCGCGCATCGCGCCGATCGTGTTGCGATCGGCACGAAAAAGCTCGATCGCGCGTTGCTGGTGCGCGATCGCCACATCCAGATGCGCATGACGGCGTTCGATCACGCCGGTGATGTTTTCCGCCAGCGCCTGGGCGCTTACGTCGCCAGCCGCTTTCGCCAATTCGCGCAGGCTCCCGGCAAGCGCCTGCGAACGATCGTAGTCGCCCAACGAGAGAGCGCTCTCGGCTACCGCAGCCGTCAGCGCGATCTGTGACGTCCGATCACCGCGCTGCTGCGCGATCGCCAACGCCTGCTCCCATTGGCGATCGGACAAGACGGGGACGTCGAGCGCGGCGGAGAAATCGCCGAGCAAGGTCAGCAATTCCTGGCAACCGCCTGCGCCGCCGACGGCGCGTGCCAGCGCAATCGGGGTGACGCCGCCCAAGGTTTCGTCGGTCGCAATGGCGAGCCGCTGGCTATTGGTTGCCAATTGCGCGCGCGCAAAATCGCTGCCCGCCGCCGTTGCAACAACGGGCATTGCAAACAACATACAACCAGCAAGGTACGCTGCAATCGCGCGCGCCCGAGGACGGGCCGTTGCGTACCTGCGACCAGCTTGCATTCGTTGAGCCCCTGTCCGGCCTATGGTCCGGTCATGCGGAGGACTCTGACCACGGCCTTCCGCAGCGGGAGTCTATCATCGCGTCTGGCTGCGGCCAGTAGACGATCGATCGGTCGGACCGACGATTTTTGCGAATCCTGCGTTTCGGCGGGCACCTGCTCGCGGTGACTCTCTGCAAATGGCGTCCGCGTGGCGCCCGTAGCTTCCTCAGCCTATAATGCTGGGTTGTTCCCAGCCATCCCTCGATCATGTCACGCCGCAACCCCAAGGTCGGTTTCGTCAGCCTCGGCTGTCCCAAGGCCCTCGTCGATTCAGAACGCATCCTCACTCAGCTGCGTGTCGAGGGCTACGAGATCGTGCCGAGCTACGGGTCGGCCGATATCGTGGTCGTCAACACGTGCGGGTTCATCGATGCTGCGGTGACCGAGTCGCTGGACGCCATCGGCGAGGCACTGGAGGAGAACGGCAAGGTCATCGTTACCGGCTGCCTCGGCAAGCGCGCCGAGTTGATCCGCGAAGCGCACCCGGACGTGTTGTCGATTTCTGGTCCGCAGGACTACGCGAGCGTCATGACCGCGGTACACAAGGCGCTGCCGCCGAAGCACGATCCGTTCCTCGATCTTGTGCCGCCGCAGGGCGTCAAGCTGACGCCGAAACACTACGCGTATCTGAAAATTTCCGAAGGCTGCAACCACCGCTGCACGTTCTGCATCATTCCGTCGATGCGCGGCGACCTCGTCTCGCGCCCCATCGACGAAGTCCTGATCGAAGCGGAAAAGCTGGTCAAGGGTGGCGTGAAGGAACTGCTGGTCGTCTCGCAGGACACCAGTGCGTACGGCGTGGACGTGAAATATGCGTCGCGCAGCTGGCGCGGAAACGACTACCAGACGCGCATGAACGGCTTGTGCGAGGGGCTCGCCGAACTCGGCGTGTGGACGCGCCTGCACTACGTCTATCCGTACCCACACGTCGACGACGTGATTCCGCTGATGGCCGAGGGCAAGATCCTTCCGTATCTGGACATTCCGTTCCAGCACGCGAGTCCGCGGATCCTCAAGTTGATGAAGCGTCCCGGTGCCGTCGACAAGACGCTGCAGCGGATCCAGAACTGGCGTTCGATCTGCCCCGACCTCACGATCCGCAGCACCTTCATCGTCGGCTTTCCCGGCGAGAC
>JBDSBK010000048.1:0-2679 GCA_039921645.1 Dokdonella sp. | reverse complement strand
CGCGCTCGCGATCGAGATGGGCTGCGAGGCCGCCGACATCGGCCTGACGATCCATCCGCATCCGACCTTGAGCGAGTCGATCGGCATGGCGGCCGAGGTTTACGAAGGGACGATTACGGATTTGTATCTTCCGAAGAAGAGGTGATCGTGAAGCTATCCCCCGGGGCGTGTTTTCTTGCAATGCAGTTGTTTGTGAGAGGAGCTTCGGCCTGCCAAGTGGCGAGCATTCCGCAGCAGCTCGTTGACCGGCTACCCGAAGCACGCGCGGTATTTTTCGGCAAAGTGGTCGAAACTCACTTGCTCGGTGGCGTTTTGGCCTCGGACTATCGCGTCGACATCGTCGTTGAGCCGCTGTACTCGTTTATGGAGCCGCTGACGAAGTCGCAGAAAATGCAGTTCGATCCCAACTTTTGTTCGGGTTTGCGCCTCGACGTTGGGGACGTCTATTTGTTTGCCCTGAAGAGGATCGACGACGCGTCAACGTGGCTTGATTTCGACGATTCAAATTCCGTCAGGACTTATTTTATGGACACGTACTATCTAACGCCGAAGAGTTTCCGCGATTTTTCACAAGGCCAGAAATTGTTTCCGTTGATCCGGGCGGCGATGAAACACAGAGACATGAAGGCCGCATGTGCGATCGAAGGTTTGCTGGCTTCAGCGGGTCGTTTCCCTGGCTCAGACTGTCGGTCACGACGCGGCGATCAGCCATGAAGGCTGCAGATATAAGGTGGATCAAGCGTGCAGCGCGTCGGGTAGTCCATTTTTGAGTGCGCACCAAGGAGCTTCGACTTCGCTGCGCTCAGGACGAACGGACCCGGGGTATTTCGACGAAGGCAATAGCCGAAACCGCCTCACTTCCGCTGCTTCGCCAACTCCGCATCCAGCTTCTCTTTGTCGAAGCCCTGGATCTGCTCGCCGTTAATCAGCACCAGCGGTGTGCCGACGCCGCCTTTGGCCTTCCATTCGGCGGCCGCTTGCGGTGACGTCTCGATATCGCGCTCTTCCCACTGCACGCCCTTTTCAGTCAGGTACTCGCGCGTTTTGGCGCAGTAAGGGCAGTCCCTGGTCGCGTACATGATCACGTCGTTCGCGTGAGCGGTAGCGCCGACGACAGGCAGCGCAGCGACATCGCGAGGTGCGACGAAACCTGTTGCCAACCACGTACCGGCTGCCAGGGTTAGCAAGAAAATCCCGCGCTTCACCATCGCCCCACCTCACTGGTCTGAAACCATCGCCGTCGCGGCGCTGGCCTTCAGAGCGTCTGCCTCGACAATAGTTCCCTTGTACACCCACCGGAGTGATGGGCGTGTTGCGTGGATTGGCGTCTTGCGCGTCAGGCGCCTGCCGGGTCGAACCCATCCACGAAGATCGCGTCGCCCGCGTTCGTGCACATGCCCGGAACCTGGGCATGGGTCAGTGCGACGTCGTCGACGAACCAGCCCTGACCGTTGGTGCCGCCATCGCTGCGGTAGAGCCAGCGCAATTTCACCGTCTGGCCGGCATACGACGACAGGTCGACCTGATACGGCGACCAGTTCAAGTGGCCCGTGCCGGTGAATACACCGGCGCCCTGGGCGATGCCGCATAGCGTGCCGCCGCTGTTGATCGTGCCCGGATAGCCGCCGCTCGGGGTGAGTCGACTCCAGCTCGCGCCGTCGTTGATCGAGATTTCGATCACGCCGCCGTCCCAGCCTTGTTCGATGTCCCACAGCGTCCAGAACGAGAGCTGCGAGCTCTGGCCCGGCGTGAGCTCAAGTGCCGGTGTCACCAGGGTGACGCAGAGGTTGTTGGCGGCGGTCGACCAGAAACTTTGTGTGCCGGTGTGCATGCGCGCGGTCGATGGATGCCAGCCCGCATGCTTGACCTCGTTGGGTCGCGAGACGTTGGTGTCGGCAGGGCGACCGGCAACGTCAGTGTCGAGTGCTGGATCGCCGGGCTCGGAGCCGCTCGCGAAGGTGCCGTCGGTCGGTGCGCCGGTCGGCACAACCGCTAGATGGATCAGATTGCCGTCCTCGGCGCCGCTCGTGCTGTCGGTGGCACGCACCGCGTAGTACTGCGGCGCACCGCCATCGACCGCGTTGTCGATGTAAGCCAGATCGACGATGCCCTGCACGATGCGATTGGCCGCGTCAGGCACGAAATCCGCGACGTTCGAGCGATAGATCGAATAAGCGGCCGTCGCACCGCATGCGGGACTTGCCGCTGTCCATGAGAGGTCCACGCTGCATTGCGAACCCGCCCCGTTCTGCGCAGCGGCGATGCCGGCGAACAACGGTGCGGCAGTGCAGGTGCCGCTGGTCTGCGCCTCGACGCAGCTCGAGGTGTTGGATGAGCACATGCCGGTCGTGTCGCGCTCCACGATGCGATATCCGTACGTGACCTGACCCGATGGGTCGGTGTCCGAATACGCCGCGTTGACGAGGTTGTCCGCGATCGTCGCGAAGGTTCCGCTGCAGCCGCCCTGGGCACGCTCGACCCGATAGCTGCCGCCTGCAGGCGCGGACGCATTCCACACGAGTTCGATGCGATGGTCCCCGTTTGGGGTCGCGGCCAGTCCCGTCGGTGCGGCAGGCGTGTCGCACAGGTGCGGGTCGAGCACGAAGAAACCTTCGTCGATGCCGGTCGCGATCACATGGCCCGTGCCCGGAAAGCGATAGTTGTTCCAGCTGCCGTTGA
>JBDSBK010000047.1:0-4115 GCA_039921645.1 Dokdonella sp. | reverse complement strand
TGCGCGTGATTTCAGCGCGCATGGACTATGCGCCGCCGGAACTCGCCACCGCGTGGGATGTCATCGGCGATCGCGAACGTGCCTACGTGTCGCGCTACGCGCTCGGTCGCGACTATCACAAGGTCCTGCGCGGTCGACTGCAGAAACTCACCGAGCGCATCGGCGAAGTGACCGGCCCCTTCGGCCATCGCGTCTTCACCGATTCGGCGCCGGTGCTGGAGAAAGCGCTCGCGCGAAATGCGGGCCTGGGCTGGATCGGCAAGCACACCCTGCTGTTGAGTCGCAACGCGGGCTCATGGTTCTTTCTGGGCGAGATCTACATCGACTTGCCGCTGCCCCTCGATGCGCCTGAAACGCCACACTGCGGGACGTGCAATCGCTGCATCGAGATCTGCCCTACACAGGCCATCGTGGCGCCCTACAAACTCGACGCGCGCCGTTGCATTTCATATCTGACGATCGAACTGCGCGGGTCGATTCCGGAGGAATTGCGACCGCTGATCGGCAACCGCGTGTTCGGATGCGACGATTGCCAGCTCGTCTGTCCATGGAACAAGTTCGCGCAGAGCACGCCGGAGGCCGACTTCGCGCCGCGACACGGCCTCGATCGGGCCAGCCTCGCCGAATTGTTCGCATGGACCGAGCAGCAGTTTCTCGATCGCACGCAAGGCATGGCGATTCGGCGAACCGGCTACGAAGGCTGGTCGCGCAATATCGCCGTTGCGCTTGGCAACGCCCCAGCGACAGCGGAAGTTCAAGCGGCGCTGTCGTCGCGTGCCAATGACGCTTCTGCACTGGTGCGCGAGCATGTTGCATGGGCGCTGGAAGAACGTGCGAGAAAATCAGACCGGCAGTAGCCGAAATAGCAGCGTCTTGACCTGTTGTTATTTAGCAACATGCCAGGCGCAAAAAAACTGAAGGCTTTTGGAATTGCGTGGCAAATTCCGCCGCCGTAAACCCGCCGAGATGGGTGATTCTTACGCCAAAGAGCGAAATATGGGCAAAAAAAACCCTCGCGCGATTTCCGCTGCGAGGGTCTCAATCGGAGTGACGATTACCTAAATGCGCCCTGCTGCCCCGGAAATCCTGCAACAACCGTTGCGGAATCCCCAAGACAGTGGGGAGAATACCACAAGGCCGAACGAAAAAGCTACGCCTCAATCAACAGATTGTCGATCAAGCGTGTGTTATCCAAGCGCGCCGCAATGAGCGCGACCACAGGGTGCTGACCCGTCAGCGGCTCGCCAAGATTTTGCGCGTCACGCACGAGCGCATAGTCCGGCAAAAGACCGGCTTTCTCGAGTCGAGCGTGTGCCTGCGACGACAGCTCGCTTAACGCGATCGCATCACCGGACTGCGCGGAAGCGATCACGCGATCGCGCATCCATTGCAAAGTCGCGTAAATCACGCCAGCTTGCGCGCGTTGCTCTGCACTCAGGTATTGGTTGCGCGAACTCATCGCGAGGCCATTCGCCTCGCGCACGATAGGGGCACCCACGATTTCGACGGGATAACGGAGATCGCGTGCCATGCGCCGGATCACCAGCAGTTGCTGGTAGTCCTTCTGCCCGAAAACCGCGACGTCGGGGCGCGTCATGTTGAAAAGCTTCGCGACCACGGTCGCAACCCCGTCGAAATGACCCGGCCTGATCGCACCTTCAAGAATGTTGGCGAGTTCCGGCACGCTTACCCGCACCGTGCGTTCCGCGCCGTCCGGGTAGAGATCGGCGACGCTCGGCAGGTACAGCACATCGCAACCGTGAGCAGCGAGACCCTCTGCATCTGCTTCAGGCGTGCGCGGATAGCGTGTGAAATCCTCTTTGGGACCAAACTGAGTCGGATTCACGAACACACTCGCAACGACGACGTCAGCTCTCTCACGCGCAATTCCGATCAATGAATGATGGCCCGCATGCAAGTTGCCCATGGTCGGCACGAAACCGATGCGCCGCCCATCGCGCGCGTAGCCAGCGAGCAGCGCATGCAGGTCGGAAGCCGACGTGACGATCCGCATCGGCATGCTCAGTAGCTGTGCTCGGCCGCGGGGAATTCGCCGCTGCGCACGGCGGAAGCGTAAGCGGCGATGGCTGCGACCACGGAATTCGTGCCGGCAAGGAAATCCTTGGTGAAGCGCGGGCGTTTGCCGGAGGTGATGCCCAGCAGATCCTGCACGACGAGGATCTGACCGTCGCAATCCACACCGGCGCCTATCCCGATCGTCGGAATGCGCAGTGCCTTGGTGATTTCCGCAGCCAACGCAGCCGGCACGCATTCGAGCACGAGCAAGTCCGCGCCTGCGTCCTGCACGGCGAGCGCGTCGGACTTGAGGCGTTCTGCAGCCGCTTCGCTCTTGCCCTGCACGCGGTAGCCGCCGAGTCTATGCACCGATTGAGGAGTCAGGCCGAGATGCGCGCACACGGGTACTTCGCGTCGCGTCAGGGCGTCGATCACATCGCAGGCCCAGTCCGCGCCTTCGAGCTTGACCATCGCAACACCGGCTTCGCCCATCAAGCGCGCCGCATTCGACAAGGCGGTTGCCGGATCGCGATAGCTCATGAATGGCAGATCGGCGACAAGCAATGCGCGCTGCAGGCCGCGCGCAACGCAGGCGCTGTGATAGACCATTGCATCCATCGTGACCGGCAACGTGCTCGCGTGACCCTGGACGACCATGCCGAGCGAGTCTCCCACGAGCACGAAATCCACTCCGGCCTCATCAGCGCGCGCTGCCATGCTTGCGTCGTACGACGTGACCGAAACGATCTTCTGTGCGCGGCGCTTGCGCTCATGAAGTTCCGGCACGGTGACCGGGGCACTGCTCACGGCGTTCGCATACATCGGGATCGACTGCTCGGCTGGCATCGGGCCGGCATTATTCCCCGCCACGCCGGCGAACCTCAAGCGGACGCGTCGAGCGGCACACAGTCGCGGGCATCGATGCGCGCGAGCAGGTCGCGCACGACACCTGCGCCGGGAATTTCCATGTCCACCTCCAGCTCCGACCAGGGCACGAGCACGAAGGCACGATCCGCGATGTGCGGGTGGGGAAGCGTCAGGTCGGGCTCGCTCGATTGAACGTCGGCATAGCTCAGCAGGTCGAGATCGAGCGTGCGCGGCCCCCAGCGCGTACCGTCCCGATGTCGGCCTTGCGAGCGCTCGATCGCGAGCAGCGCATCCAGCAGGGCGCGCGCATCGAGCGACGTCTGCAGCTCAGCGACCGCATTGACGAAAGCCGGCTGATCGGGAATACCCCACGGCGCGCTTCGATACAGGCGCGAGTGGCGCAGCAAGCGAGTGCTTGGCAGCTTGTCGAGCGCGAGAAGCGCTCGTTGCAGTTGACCTGCAGGATCGTCGAGATTGCTGCCGAGTCCGACCCATGCGCGCACCTCGCTGCGCTCAATCACCACTTTCGCTGGTGTGCACGGCCGTCCCTGCCGCGTCCTTGGGCTTGCGGCGACGCCTGCGTGCGCGCTTGCGCGGTGCCGGTGTCCCTGTTTCGGTCGACGTGCCCTGGACGGCCGCGAGCCGGGCAGAAAGCTCGTCGTGGCTGGACTCCTGTGCTTCGGTCCACCAGGTCGCGAGTTCCGCGAGCTCCGGCGATCCCTCTGCTCGCAAGACCAGGAAATCGTAAGCCGCGCGGAAACGCGGGTGCTCGAGCAGACGAAACGCGCGCTTTTTCGTGCGCTGCGTGAAACGCGGCTGCAGGGCCCAGATTTCTTCGATGGTAATCGTGAAACGCCGCGGAATCGCCACACGCTGCGCCTGTTCGCGCAACACCTGATCTACCGCGTGCACCCATGCTGACGCGACATCGGCGCCGTCGTTCGCGAGCGCCTGGGCGGTGACACGCACGGGCTCCCACAACATGGCCGCGAATAGAAACGCCGGCGTGACCGGCTTGTCCTCGCGTATGCGCGCGTCGGTGCTCGCAAGGGTCCGCTCGACCATGCCGCGGAAATGAGTCGCTTTGCCACTCGCGAGCACGCGCGCCGTTGCCGGAAACACGTGCTCCAGCAATCCGTAGCGCTCCAGCGCGCGGAAACTCGCGAGCCCATAGCCACCAAGAAAGAGTTTCAGCGACTCGTCGAACAACCGTGCAGGCGGCGCCTCGGAAA
>JBDSBK010000046.1:0-4387 GCA_039921645.1 Dokdonella sp. | reverse complement strand
CCGTCGTCGGATTCTTCCCACTGCACGATGCTGCCGGTGTATCCGCTCAGCGTGAGCGTGCCCGATGCCGCGGGCGTGCCCGGTCCGGCGGCGGTGCCGCCGTCGCTCGCTGCCGACGTCGTGACGTTCCAGCCGATGTACGCATCGTTGAATGGATTGCTGTCGCCGGGCAGGATGACGGTCGAGTTGAAGGTGTAGGTGGCGGGCACGGACAAATTCGCCTGCGTCGTGAACGTGTAGGCGAGGTTGCTGTTCGGCAGCAGGCTGCTGCCGAGTACGACGAGTTCCGTGACGGGCGCGCCGGCGTTGATCGTGTAGGAGGCGTTGAACGCGCTGCCCGCAGGCAATGTCGGTCCGTAGTTGAACACGCGGATCGTCACGTTCTCGATGCCGATCGGTGCACAGGCGGATTGCGGCGCTGTGATCGCGACGACGGAAAGATCCTGCCCGTTCGCGTCGGCAACGAACGAACCCGCGAGCGCGAATGTCGCGGCGACCAGCGCGCGAGGTAGCGGAAGGAAACGCTTCATGGTTCGAATCCCGAATGGAAGATCGGATCGCTGCTGACGACCAGCACCGCGTTCGACAGGACGGGCGCGCAGAGGCCATTGCCTGCGCGCGCGCGGAACACGGTATCGCGGTACAGCATGGCGAAGGGGAGCGTCGCACCTGCATTGGCGAGGCGGCGCCAGCGTGCGCCGCCATCTTCCGATTGCTGCCATTCGAGGATCTCGCCGATCTGCCCGGTGAGCGTCACGGTTCCGGCGAGCACGGGTGCGCCCGGTCCGGCGGCGGTGCCGCCGTCGCTCGCTGCCGACGTCGTGACGTTCCAGCCGATGTACGCATCGTTGAATGGATTGCTGTCGCCGGACAGGGTGACGGTCGCGTTGAAGGTGTAGCTGGCGGGCACGGACAAATTCGCCTGCGTCGTGAACGTGTAGGCGAGGTTGCTGTTCGGCAGGAGGCTGCTGCCGAGCACGACGAGTTCCGTGACGGGCGCGCCGGCGTTGATCGTGTAGGACGCGTTGAACGCGCTGCCCGCAGGCAATGTTGGCCCGTAGTTGAACACGCGAATCGTCACGTTCTCTATGCCGACCGGTGCACAGGCGGATTGCGGCGCTTCGATCGCGACCACGGAAAGATCTTGCGCGTTCGCGTCGGCAACGACGGAACATGCGAGCACGAACGTTGCGGCAACGCTGCGCATGGCGGTGTCGTTCTCCTCGTGTTCGAGACGATTGCAGCAAACCGGAGCCCGCGTGTGCGCCGACCAGAATGCTCCGTCGGCGAGCGGCGCAACACCGCGGTGGATGTCCCCTCGGCCGTCGCGATTCAGTCTACACCGGCGCGGAGTCGTCGATTCAAGACGGAGGCGGTCGCCTGCACGGCAACGTTGCGCTTCGATGGCCGCGCAGGCGACACCCGTGCCGCGCCTGAACCGATCCGACAGCCGAGTTGTAAATCCACGATTCCTGCTTGAACCCTGCACGGTGTCAAGCGTCCAATAGGTCATTGCCGGCACGCGTCGCTGGTTCGCAGCCCACTCAGGAGTCGATCGTGAAGAGCTTCGCTGTACCGAGCACTGTTGGGATGGTTTCAAGCGTGCTGTGTCTGTGCGCGGGCATCGCCGCTGCACAGTCACCACCGGCTGCCGCGCAGATGGCGCCTCCGCTGCAGTTGCAGGTGCCTACGCTGCCAGTCGATGCAGCATCGGTGGAAATGTCCGACAACGCCGTCGTCGATGCACAGGACCGCGCAGGGGACGAACGCGCACGCGGACCCGACGTGCATGGCAGCGTCACTACCGGCATCGGTTACAGCAAGGGCTACGGCACGACGACGATGGGCGCGGCGGACCTCGACATCAGCGGCCAGTCCGACAGCGGGCGCTCGTACGACGTGCATCTGCACGTGATGCAGAGCAAGGGAGCAGGTTTCGGATACTACGACGTTCCCTCGGGCCGGTTCCGCGAGCCGGAATAGCGCAAGCGGAATCCGGGTCTGGAAGTCGCTTGAGTCGCGAGTGCGCCTGATCTATGGTCGGCGCATGCGAACACTGTGCACATGGATCCTGACCGGCATGGGCGTGTGCATGCGCGTTGCCGCGGCTCAATGGGGGCCGGAAACGCCACTCAGCGCGCTGCCGGGCGACGTTTATGGTGAGGGCATCGCGGTCGCCGGGTCGACGATCCACGTGATCTACGGCACCAACGAGGTGCGCTATCGCAAGTCGGTTGACGAGGGGTTGAGCTGGAGCGCGGAGCGCACGATCGACAACGGTGTCATCCACCTCACCGATCCTCTGATTGCCGACGGCAATGACGTCTGGGGTATCGTCCTGAAGGACATCCGCTATGTATCCGACTGGTGCTGCGCGCGCGACGTCGGAAACGTCTACCTGCTCCATTCCGGCGATGCAGGCCAGACGTGGGACGCGCCCATCCCGCTCTCGACAGGCCAGGGCGCATACCGTGTTTCCCTCGCGTATGCCGCGTCCCGACTTCACGTCGTCTGGATGGACTACCGCAGCGGTGTCTGGGATACCTATTACCGCCGCTCGCCGGATCGCGGGCAGACCTGGGATCCCGAGGTTCGGATCGCGCTGTCCGCGGGTGTGTTTGGCGCGGAGCGGCCTCAGATTGCTGCACGGGGCGACGCCGTTCACGTAACGATCTGGGATGACCGCAGTCCCAATCCGCCGTGCATGCCAGGTACGTTCCTGTTCCCGAACTGTCCCGACGTTTTCCATATCGCTTCGCTCAATGGAGGTGCGACGTGGGGCACCGAGGTCAATGTCGCAAATGCAGGTGCGGCGTTTGCCGGCCGCAACGACATTGCAGTCACGTCGTCATCGGTCGTGATCAACTACAACCGTGACGTCGTCGGTTCCGATGGCCAGAAATTGTTCGCCGTCCGCTCGACCGACAACGGCGCGACCTGGGAGACGCCGATTCAGCTGACGACGACGCCCGGCTCGTCCGATCATGGCTCGATCATTGGCGATGGCGGCGCCGTTCATCTCGCATGGCACGATGCGCGCGACCCGCAGAATCTGGAGATCTACTACCGTCGATCGCTGGACAGCGGCGGGACGTGGGAAGACGAGGAACACGTCTCTACAGGCGCCGCGGGAGACTCGTCGACGCCGCTGCTTGCGGCTAGCGCCAACGCCGTTCATGTGCTGTGGATCGATCGGCGCGGCGGCTCGTTCCAGGTGTATTACCGCCGGAGGATCGGCGAACTCTCGGACATCGTGTTTCGTGATGGTTTCGAGAGCGGCAGCCTGGTTGCATCCCATCGCTGATCGCGCGCACTCACGATGTTCTCATCGATGACACACGCGTAGAGCCTGCGCTTGCGATGTTCTAAAGCGTCCGCAAAAAGAGCGCCAAGTTGCACGTTCCGCGGTGATCGATCGCTTTCCGGATCGCTCGACCTTCGCGTGCCCCTTCACGCCGGCGTGTTGGGTTTCGATCGTGGCGCGAACCGATGCGAGCCAGATTCAAATTGTCGAGGACGCGTTCGTGTGCCCGATGTCGTGCGCGTGCCTGGGCTGATGGCGGTGCGGCCGGCACTCGCGGCCCACGTAGCGACGCGACGGGCTGAGGCAAAGCCTCGAGGCGAGGACATCGTCGGGGAACGACACACCTTTTCGCAACGCCGCGTTCGCGAAAATAGAATCGGCCAACACGCGGTATGCAGTCGACGCACGGGCGCCAAAACGTCGTCGGCTGCAGTGACACGCGCTTGTCCGCAGCTTCCTGCGGAATTTTCCGTCGACGCTGTTGGCTATTTTGCGCAGCCGGGTTTTGCGAGTTCGACGCGGCGATTTCGCGCGCGACCATCATCCGTGTCGTTGCTGGCCACCGGCATCGTCTTGCCATAGCCCTTGAACGAAAGACGATTGGCGGCGACACCGTGTTGCACGAACCATGTCACCACGGCGTTGGCGCGCGCATCGGAAAGGTTCCGGTTGAAGTCGTCGCTGCCGACGTTGTCGGTATGGCCCTGCACCTCGAGCGTGAGGTTCGGATCTTTTTGCAGGAAAGACAAAACACGTTGCAGCACGCTGTCCGATTCCGCTTTCAGGCTTGCCTTGTTGAAATCGAACAGCACGCCGTAAAGCGCAACGTGGCAATCCTTGGCCAGTTGTCGGGCGAAGTCGTTATGGGCGCCGACATCGGCGACCTTGATCGAATATTCCTCACCGCCCATGTGCAGATCGGCCCAGAGATCGCGGCCATGAGCGGCGTAGTGCGCGCTGAGCGTAGCGTCCGATCCATGATTTTGCGAGAGGATCGTCCAGCCTGCCTTGCCGAGCGCGTCGTGGTACGCGTTGACGAACGCGAGCGTCGAAACGGTGGGCAGATTGGCGTAGTACTTGACG
>JBDSBK010000045.1:0-6476 GCA_039921645.1 Dokdonella sp. | reverse complement strand
GCGAATGCAACCGCAAAAGAACTTGCGGACAACGGCGCCAAGGCAATCGGCATTGCGATGGATGTCACCGATGAGGACGCCGTGGACGCAGGCGTCGATGCGGTCGTGAAGCAGCTTGGCCAGGTCGATATTCTCGTTTCCAACGCGGGTATCCAGATCGTCAATCCGGTCGAGAATTTCTCCTACGCGGACTGGAAGAAGCTGATGGCGATCCATGTCGACGGCGCGTTCCTGACCACGCGCGCATGCCTGCGGCACATGTACGCGCGCGGTCGCGGCGGCGCGATCATCTACATGGGATCGGTGCATTCGAAGGAAGCATCGAAATTGAAGGCGCCGTATGTGACCGCCAAGCACGGCTTGATCGGGCTGGCCAAGGTGATCGCGAAGGAAGGCGCCGAGCACGGCGTGCGTGCGAACGTGATTTGCCCCGGCTTCGTGCGCACACCCCTGGTGGAGAAGCAGATACCGGAGCAGGCGAAGTCGTTCGGCATCTCCGAAGACGACGTGGTCAGGAAGATCATGCTCAAGGACACCGTGGATGGCGAGTTCACCACGGTCGACGACGTCGCCGCGTGCGCATTGTTCTTTGCCGGCTTCGAGACGAACGCGTTGACCGGGCAGAGCCTCATCGTCAGCCACGGCTGGAGCATGCAATGACGGCGCCCCGCGCGCGCAGTGCCGCGCAGCGCAAGGTGCAGCGCGAACGCGCAATGCGCGATGCACCGCCTGCACGCGTGAAGGGAAAGGTGAGCGCCAGTCCTTTGGAATCCTCGCTGAAATACGAAACCGTCGCGCTGGTATTGCAGGGCGGTGGCGCGCTCGGTTCGTACCAGTGTGGCGTGTACGAGGCCTTGCACGAAGCGGGTATCCGTCCGAACTGGTTCGCCGGCACGTCGATCGGTGCGATCAATGCTGCGATCCTCGCCGGCAATGCACCGGAGCAGCGCGTCGATCGACTGCGCGAATTCTGGAACACGATCTGCGAGCCGGCCGGCGATTTCGCGTGGCCGTTCAGCGCGGTCACGTCGATGGCGGATTGGCTGCCTGCGAGTGCGCCTCTCGGTGCCTGGATGAATGCATTGAGCGCGATCGGCGCGATCGCGCACGGACAACGCGGCTTCTACAGCCCGCGCCCGATATCGCCGTTCGCGTATGCCGATGGGAGCGCGGCGGCGACCAGTTTCTACGACACTGCGCCGCTGAAGGCGACGCTGGAGCGGCTCGTCGATTTCGACCGCATCAACCACGGCGACGTGCGTCTGTCGGTCGGCGCCGCGAATGCGCGCACGGGCAATGTCCGCTACTTCGATTCCGCGCTCGAAAGCCTGCGTGCGGAACACATCGTCGCGTCAGGTGCATTGCCGCCCGCGTTCCCGGCCGTGGTCATCGACGGCGAATCCTATTGGGACGGCGGCACCGTTTCCAACACACCGCTCGATTATGTGCTCGAATCCGATCCGCGCCACGACAGCCTGTTGCTGCAAGTGGACTTGTGGAGCGCGAGCGGCGCGCTGCCCAGGACGATGGCCGAGGTGATGGAGCGGCAGAAGGACATCCAGTATTCGAGCCGCACGCGCTTCGGCACCGATGTCGTCGCACGTCAGCAGAAGCTGCGCAATGCGCTTGGCTTGCTGCTGGAGCAAGTGCCGGCCAAGCATCTTCCCGAGAATCTTCTCGTCGACCTGCAGCCTTGGCTGTGCGATCGCGTCTTCAACGTCATCCACCTGATCTACCAGGCCAAACACGACGAAGAGCAATACAAGGATTACGCGTTCGGCGCGGCGACCATGCGCGAGCACTGGGCAAGCGGCGTCGCCGACATGCGTGCAAGCCTGGCGCAGCCGCACTTCTTCGAGCCACCGCCGCGTCGCGTCGGCGCGATCACGCACGACGTCCACCGACGCTCGGCGTAGGCGTAATCGAACGTAAAGCAGGCTGCGTGGATGCGCGAAGCGCGCGATGATGGCGGCATGGATCAGGACTTCATCGACCGCCTGCGTGCGCAACTCGGTGGACCGCGAGACGGCGCCTTGCTGCGCTTTTCGCTCGGCAACGCCTTGCTCTGCCATGGCGACGCGATCGGTGCCGCGACGGCATTCCGCGAGGCGGTCGCGTTCGATGCGAACTATTCCGCCGCCTGGAAAATGCTTGGTCGCGCGCTGGTCGATAGCGGCGACAGCGCTGGCGCGGTCGCGGCCTTCGAACGCGGCATCGGTGTCGCGCGCGAACGCGGCGACGAGCAGGCCGCGAAGGAGATGACCGTGTTCCTGCGCCGCCTGCACAAGCCCGCGACGAGCTAGGCTTCGATGCGCCCGCTCGTCATCTTCCTGTTCGCGCTGTCGTTGCTGGGTGCGGCAAACTGGTTGTTGCACCGGCCGATCGCACAGGCACCTGGCGTGCTCGTCGAGAGCGAGCCTGTGCAGACCGAGCCCGCAAGCCGTATGCCGATCCCCCATGGCGCTTACGTCCTGACTCCGCTCGCCGACTACGCGATCGAGGCGCGCGTGCTGTCGCGGCAGGACTACACGTTCGACGGTGGCAGCGCACTCGCGCCCACGGATCTGGCCGTCGGCTGGAAGCGCATGTCCGACAATGACGTGATCGCACAGCTGGAGCTGTCCCAGTCCGCGCGCTACTTCACCTATCGCTGGAAAGAGGCAGCACCGATTCCCGCTGACGAGATCGTGCGCTCGGCCGCGAACATGCACATGATTCCGGCCGACGGCACCGCTGCACGCGCGCTGGCGCAGGTGCGCATCGGCGAAATCGTCACGATGCACGGCCAGCTGGTGCAGGCGAACCGCAGCGACGGCTGGAGCTGGACCAGCTCGCTGCGTCGCGACGACAGCGGTGGCGGCGCTTGCGAGCTCATGCTGGTCGATTCGATCGCGCGTCGCCAGCGTTGAATCGCGCATCCGGACGCGCCGCCGCAGGCAGTGAGACGCGGCAGCGTGTGCCGATGTCGATCGCGCAAACTCAGTTCGGGAAGCGTTTGTAGTTCCACTGATATTGCGTGAAAGCAAGCTGCACGCATGCTTCGACGCCGCGATTGAGCGCGCTGCACGCGGCATCGATGTCCACCTGCGCTATCGCATCGAGCGCGGGCAGGAAATGCAGGCGATAACCCGCCCCGTTCGGCAGGCGTTCGACGAAACTGAAGAGCACCGTCGCACCCGTGCGCTGGGCCAGGCGCGGCAGCAGCACCATCGTCGACGCCGGCACGCCGAAGAACGGGGCCATGACGCCTTCGCCCCCGCGCGGCCGTTGATCGGGCAGGATGCCGACCACCCCACCGGCGGCAAGACGCTTGTACAAGGTGCGCACGCCGGCGCCCTCGGCGCGGACCTGCTCGACAGGCATTGCGCCGCGCACCTTGAGCAGCAGCGGTTCGATCAGCGCGTTTCGTGGCGCGCGATACAGGATCGCCAGCGGCGTGCGCGATGCGAGCCAGTAGTTGAGCAATTCCCAGCAGCCCAGGTGCGGGGCAGCGACGATCAGGCCGCGACCGCTCGCCAGCGCGGCGTCGAACAAGTCGACGCCGCGGACGTCGCGAATGAGCGCCAGTGACCGGTCCGGACGGTTGCCCCAGATCTTTGCAATCTCGAGCAAGGCCTTGCCGGTCTCGGCCATCGTCGCGCGGCCGAGACGATGTCGTGTTTCGGCGCTCTCTTGCGTTACTACCAGGGAGAGGTTGCGCTCGGTGATGCGGCGCGCGCGACCGTGGCCTATCCACAGCATGCGGCCGACGAAGGCGCCGAGGGCGTGCAGCCAGCTCAATGGCAGTCGTCCGGCCAGGCGCAAGGCGGCATGCAGCAGGACAACCCGCCACGAGAGGCGTGGCGTATTCATGGCGATGGTGGGTTCATGACGGAAGCGATTGTAAAGGCAGCAGGCACGTTGACCGCGGCGCGACGCCACGTCCAGGATGCGCGTCCGTTGGGAGGAAAGCCTGCAGGAGAGCCGGATGATCGCCTTGATCCAGCGTGTGAGCACGGCGCGCGTCGATGTCGACGGCGAGACCGTGGGCTCGATTGGGGCGGGTCTGCTCGCCCTCGTCGCAGTGCAGCCGGGCGATGCCGAGCCGCAGGCGCGCCGTTTGCTCGATCGGATGCTGGGTTACCGCGTATTCGCCGACGAACAAGGGCGCATGAATCGTTCGCTCGGCGAGACCGGCGGCGGTCTGCTGCTGGTTTCGCAGTTCACCCTGGCCGCGGACACGCGTTCGGGGATGCGCCCGGGATTCTCGACGGCCGCGATACCGGCGGAGGCGGAACACTGGTTTGCGCGTCTGGTCCAACTGGCACGGGAGCACCATGCGAGGGTGGAAATCGGGCGATTCGGCGCCCATATGGAAGTTCACCTGGTCAATGACGGACCTGTGACGTTCTGGTTGGAAGTGCGTTGAGGGTCGGTTGGTCGTGATTGGACGATTGGCTGGCTAAAAAACGGAGCGGCATAAGGAATGGCGCTCGAAATTCCGTAAAGGATCACACATGAAAGCCGTGGCGGGTCCTCTTGCCCGGCCGTCCATGGATGCTCGCTCGACGGTTCGCGGCGTCGGAGGGCACCGTTCGAAATCCCGCTTCACCCCCTTGACGCGGCTCCTATACTCTTTTTCCTTTGTCGTACAGCACATCCGGAATCCCAATGGCAGCACAGAACAACGAGGCGCAGCAGTCCGAGATCAAGACCCTGATCATCAAGGGCAAGGAGCAGGGCTACCTCACCTACGCCGAAGTCAACGATCACCTGCCCGACGACATCGTCGATCCGGAACAGATCGAAGACATCATCGGCATGATCAACGACATGGGTATCGAGGTGCACGAAGTTGCGCCCGACACCGAGACGATGCTGCCGGAGACGCCGGTGGCGACCGATGACGACACCGCGACCGAGGAAGCGGTTGCCGTACTCAGCGCCGTCGATGCGGAAGTCGGCCGCACCACCGATCCGGTGCGCATGTACATGCGCGAGATGGGCACGGTCGAACTGCTGACGCGCGAGGGCGAAATCGCCATTGCGAAGCGCATCGAGGAGGGCCTGAACCAGGTCCAGGCGGCGCTCGCCAGTTTCCCGTGGTCGATCCAGTTGCTCGTCGAGGAATACGACCAGCACACCGAAGGCAAGAAGCGCCTGTCCGAAGTGCTCGCCGGCTTCGCCGATCTCGAGCAGCCGGAAGTCGTGGTTGCCGAACCCGTCGTGGACGGCGAGGCCGAGGCCGAAGAGGAAGACGAAGCGGCCGCAGGTGGAGACGACGAGGAAGCGAGTCCCGGCGATACCGGCATCGACCTCGTCGAAGTCGCGCGCCGCATGGACGAACTGCGCCAGACCTACGCGAAATTCCAGAAGGCCGCCGACAAATACGGCAGCGCCGACAAGAAGTCGCAGAAACTGCGCGACGAGATGGCCGAGCTGTTCCTCAAGCTGAAGCTGCCGGCGATCATGATCGACAGCTTCGTCAAGAAACTGCGCGACGTGGTCAACAACATCCGCCATCACGAGCGCATGATCGGCGACCTGTGCATCAAGCAGGCGCGCATGCCGCGCAAGGACTTCCTGAAATTGTTCCCGTCCAACGAGACGAATGTCGAGTGGGCGGACGAACTCGCGCGCAAGCGCCAGAAGTGGTCGCCGGGGATCAAGACGCATCGCGACGCGATCGTGTCGGAGCAGGAAAAACTGATCTCGATCGAGGGTGCGCTGTATCTGGCGGTGTCCGACATCAAGGAAATCAACCGTGCGATGTCGATCGGCGAAGCGAAGGCACGCCGCGCGAAGAAGGAAATGGTCGAGGCGAATCTGCGCCTGGTGATCTCGATTGCGAAGAAATACACCAACCGCGGTCTGCAGTTCCTCGACCTGATCCAGGAAGGCAACATCGGCCTGATGAAGGCCGTGGACAAGTTCGAATACCGCCGCGGCTACAAGTTCTCGACCTATGCCACGTGGTGGATCCGCCAGGCGATCACGCGCTCGATCGCGGACCAGGCGCGCACGATCCGCATCCCGGTGCACATGATCGAGACGATCAACAAGCTCAACCGCATCTCGCGCCAGATGCTGCAGGAGATGGGTCGCGAGCCCACGCCGGACGAACTGGCGATCAAGATGGAGATGCCCGAGGACAAGATCCGCAAGGTGCTCAAGATCGCCAAAGAGCCCATTTCGATGGAAACGCCGATCGGCGACGACGAGGATTCGCATCTGGGCGACTTCATCGAGGATTCGGCGATCGTTTCGCCGGTCGACTCGTCGACCAATATCGGCCTCATGGAAACCGTGCGCGACGTGCTCGCCGGACTCACCCCGCGCGAGGCCAAGGTGCTGCGCATGCGCTTCGGCATCGACATGAATACCGACCACACGCTGGAAGAAGTCGGCAAGCAGTTCGATGTCACGCGCGAGCGTATCCGCCAGATCGAGGCGAAGGCGCTGCGCAAGCTGCGCCATCCGAGCCGTTCGGAACAGCT
>JBDSBK010000044.1:0-4738 GCA_039921645.1 Dokdonella sp. | reverse complement strand
TGCTGCACAAACGACGCACCGTCGATGCGCGCAGCCTCGTACAGATCGGCGGGAATGCTCTGCAGCGCGGCGAGCAGGATGATCATGTTGTAGCCGAAGTTCTTCCACACGGCGAACAGGATGATCGCCGGCATCGACCAGTGCGGATCGCCGAGCCAGTCGATCGGCGCGATGCCGAAATGCGCCAGCGTGTAGTTGATCAGGCCGTAGCGCGTGTGCAGCAGGTAGCGCCAGATCACGGCGACTGCGACGACGGTCGTGACGACCGGCGCGAACAGTGCGGTGCGAAACAGCCCCTTGCAGCGCGCCAGCTTCGAATCGAGAAGCAGTGCAGCGGCCAGCGACGTCGCGATCGACAAGGGCACGCCGATACCGACAAAGTAGAACGTATTCAACAGCGACTTCCAGAACAGCGGCGTCTGCAGGATGTCGATGTAGTTGCCGAGGCCGACGAAGCGCAGGTTGTGCAGATCGGCGAGCGCGTACAGATCGAAGTCGGTGAGGCTGAGTGCGAACGCCGCAAGCACGGGCACGAAGAAGAAGGCGCCGATCACGAACAACGCGGGGCCGGCGAACAGCCATGCGGCACGGCGTTCGCTCATGGTGTCTTGGCCTTTTGCGCGATCATCCAGCGGCGCTTGTCGAGGATGCGGTCCGTGCGTTCATCGAGATCGTGCAACACCTTGTCGGCGGATTCGCCACCCCGTACCGCGCGTTCGGTGGCGAGGCGCAACTCCTGTGCGATGCGCTCCCACTCCGGCACCTTCGGCGCAGGCTTGACGCGTTCGAGCTGGTCGCGGAACGCCTTCGCGTACCGATCGTTTGCAAGTGCCGCGTCGTTCCACGCGCTGCGGCGTGGCGGCAGGTCACCGCAGAGTTCGTGGAAGTGCAGTTGCTGCGCCGGTGCGGACAGGAATTCGATGAGCTGCCACACCTCACGCGGATGCGGCGATTGCTTGAACAGCACCAGGCTGCTGCCGCCACCGACGGCCGCGCCAGGTCCATCAGGCCCGGGCAGCGGTGCGGTTCCCCAGTCGTCCTTCAATCGCTCCGGTAGCCGTCGCTGGAATTCACCGATGTTCCACGGACCGGTGATGTAGAACGCATAGAAACCGTTCGCAAATTCGTCCCAGACATTGGAGATCTGTGTCGCGCTCATCGGCGGCGCCCAGTTCTCGCGGAACATGTCGGTATAGAACGCGAACGCGCGACGAAAACCGGCGCTCTGGAAGTTTCCGCGCGTGTCGTTGTCGCGCAGCAGCAGATCCGGTTCCTGGATTGCCAGATTGAGCAGCGGCTCGTATTCGTTGATCGGCAGCAGGATCGCGTATTTAGCCGCGCCTGCATTCTTCTTGATCGCGGCGAGTGCGCGCTTCCATTGGTCCCAGGTACGCGGTGGTTCGTCGAAACCCGCCTGTGCCAGCAGATCCTTGCGATAGAAAAGCAGACGAGTGTCGACGTACCACGGTACGCCATACAGCCGACCATCCATGACGTTGGTGGCCCAGATGCCCGGAAAATAATCATCCTTTTCGATGACCTTTGAATCGTCAACGAGCGCCTGCAACGGTTGCAACGCTCCGAGCGTCGCCAGTTCCGGCAGCCAGGTATTCCCGATCTGGCCAATGTCGGGCAACGCTTCGCCGGCGAACGCGGTGAGCAGCTTCTCGTGCGCGGCGGTGAGCGGTAACGCCTGCACGTCGACGTGGATGCCCGGATGCATGCGTTCGAAGTCGGCAAGCATCGCCGGCACGACTTCTGCTTCACGGCCGATCGCCCACATCTTCAACGTGACGACACCGGGCTCGGTTTTGGCGCAGCCTGCTAGCGCCAGCTGCATCATCAACAGGATCGCGCACGCAGCCGTTGCATGTGCGCCTCCGCGTTTCATCGAGTGCGTCACGAAGGCGTGTCGGCGCTGCGACGCTGGCTTCACCGCGCCGGTTTCCTTGCTGCCTTCTTTTCCGCTTTGGCATCCAGCCATCCGCCGCTGAAACCGGCGCGCTCCAGTCCGCGCCGGATATGCGGGTTCTTCTTCATCACGTTCCATACCATCTCGCTACGGTAGTTCTCGATCATCGCGACGATCGGACCTTGGTCGATGCCGAGATAGAGCGTATCGACCCATCCCACGTCGGGCACGATGCGGCCGGTGCGCAGGGGACGATCGGTATAGGTGAAGCTCGGATTGAACGCGTCGACGAAACCATAACGCGTGTAGAGATTTCCGGCGTAGCGCGAGCGCATTTCGCGAATGGCCGGGATTGCGATTTCCGGTACGAACGCGATCGACGAAGCCGCGGCCGTGGGTGCGATCGTACCGTCGTCGATCGTACCGACGCGGCCCGCACCGCGCGCGACGTAGCCGTAGAACGTCTTGGGATCGTTGGCGTAGCGGTCCGGCTCGCCGCGCTTCACGCTCGCACGCGGTCCGTTGCTCGCGGTCAGGCCCCACATGTCCTTGCCGTAATCCTTCCACTGCATCGGGTTGTGGATCGCGTATTCGCGCTGGGCCAGCGTGGCTCTCTGGCTGTTGGTGAAATAGTCGATGCCGCGGTCGCGCATGTAGCTGTCCTGGATGCCGCGAAAATCGATCCACACATGGCTGTACTGATGGCCGAAGAGTGGCGCGAAGCCCAGATGTTCCTGCCCCTGGAAACTTCCCCAGGTCTGGTCGTAGGTTTCCGACCATGCTTTCCACGAGGCGGGATCGATCGCGTGCGACGGTGACCCCAGCGCCAGCACGTAGAGCAGCATTGCTTCATCGTAGCCGTGCCAGTCGACGTGGATGAAATCCGATTCGGGTGTCCAGCCCATCGCGACGAGCGGCGCGCGCGGCGACGCCCAGTTCCAGTCGACCCGAGCGTAGATTTCGTCGGCGAGGCGGCGGATTTCTTTTTCGTCCTTCGTCTCATGGTCGTAGTACGACTCGCTGAACAGCACGCCCGCGAGCAGGAGCGTGGTGTCGATCGTCGACAGTTCGACCCATTTGGCCGAGTTGTAACGACGCCCCGTCTGCATGTCGAGGAAATGGTAGAAAAATCCGTGATGACCGGTAGCGTCGGGCTGCTCGCCCTGCGGCGCATCACGGAAGAACTGCAGGGTTGCCAGCGTGCGCTTCGCCGCTTCCGAACGCTTCATCCAGCCGCGTTCGACGCCGATGCCATAGGCGGTCAAGCCGAAGCCGACCGATGCGATCGACGAAAAATAATCGCCGGTATGATCATCGGGCCAGTGGTCGGCAATCTGGCCATTGGCAGGATTGGAACTGTCGCGGAAGAACTCGAAGGTGCGTTTCTCGACCTCGTCGAGCATTGCGCGATCGGCTTTCGTCTGCGCGGAAAACGCGGAAGACGAGGACGTGCGCGCCGATGCGTACGGCGATGCGAGGGCGAGCCATCCGAAAAGAATGCTTGCCGCGACGAATCGAGTGCTGCGCATGTGAGTCATGTTGTTTTTCGTAGGCGACGATGGGAATGGTGGAAAATTTCGGTGCGAGCCGTCAGGTGCGAGCGCATCTGTGGTCCATCGCTGCAATGCTCCTGCAGCCGCACACCGAGCCAGGGTCAGGCAGGCGCCTTGCAATAACGGTCGATGAAAGCCTGGTGTTCCGGCATCGCGTTCACGCAGTTCTCGACGATCTGCGCTGCGCTGCCGACGAGTCCGCGCAGTTCCTTTTCCGGAATCTGATCGACGATCGGATGGTAGTCGCGCGGCAGGATGCGTTGCCCGAGCAGCACCTGCACCCAGCTCGTCACGGCGAACATTTCCTCGCCCTCGCGGAAGAAGCGGCCGCTCTCCTTGAACAGCCGGATGTTGTCGCTCAGCGATTCGGGAATGCTCATGGTGCGGCAGTAGTCCCAGAAAGGCGTGTCGTTCCGTTCGGTTGCGTTGTAGTGGAGGATCAGGAAATCGCGGATTCGCTCGAACTCGAAGATCGATTGCGTGTTGAAGCGGTCGATGAGGATCGGGTCGAAATCGCGTGACGGAAAAAGACTCATGAGTCGGGCGATCGCCGACTGGATCCAGTAGATGCTCGTCGATTCCAGCGGTTCCAGGAATCCGCTCGATAGGCCGATCGCGACGACGTTCTTGTTCCAGAATTTCTTGCGCCGGCCGGTGACGAATTTCAGCAGGCGCGGTTCGTTGAGCGGCTTGCCGCCGAGGTTCTTCAGCAGCGTTGCCGTCGCTTCGTCGTCGCTGATGTGCCGGCTCGAGTACACATAACCATCGCCGGTGCGGTGCTGCAGCGGAATGCACCACTGCCAGCCCGCCGCGTGCGCGGTCGCATGCGTGTACGGCGTCGATGGGGCGACTTTCTCGCCCGATACGGCCATCGCGCGATCGCAAGGCAACCAGTGCTTCCAGTCCTCGTAGCCGGTATGCAGCGCCTGTTCGATGAGCAGACCGCGAAAGCCGGAGCAGTCGATGAAGAGATCGCCGTGGATCTTCTCGCCATTGTCGAGCTGCACTGATTCGACGAATCCATCGGGATCGCGCAACACTGTATTGACGATTTTTCCTTCGGTGCGCACGACGCCGCGCGCTTCGGAATAGCTGCGCAGATAGAGCGCATACAGGCCTGCGTCGAAGTGGTACGCATATGCGATGTTCGCGAGCGGCGACGTCGGCGATACATCGCTTGCCGACGCCATGAATTTCCCGCGCACGGCCGCCAGCGTGTTGAGGGAATACGCGCCGATGTCCCTGGCTTCGCCGGCGAGGAACAGTTTCAGCC
>JBDSBK010000043.1:0-3746 GCA_039921645.1 Dokdonella sp. | reverse complement strand
AATCGCGAAGTACCACGCGACCGAACTCGGCCGCGAAGTCGCCAAGGACGTGATGGACGTGCACGGTGGCAAAGCCGTGCAGCTCGGGCCGAACAATTATGCCGGTCGTGGCTGGCAGACGGCGCCGATCGCGATCACCGTCGAGGGCGCGAACATCATGACGCGCAGCCTGATGATCTTCGGCCAGGGCGCGATCCGCTGCCATCCCTATGTGCTGCGAGAGATGGAATCGCTCAAGCTCGCCGACTATCGCGAGAAGCTCAAGGCATTCGATGCGGCACTGTGGGGTCACGTCGGTTTCGCGATCTCCAATGCGGTGCGCAGCTTCGTGCTCGGTCTGACCTTCGGCAAGATCGGCAATGTGCCGGGCGACGCGTACACGAAGCGCTATTACCGCAAGCTCAATCGCTACGCGGCGACGCTCGCGCTGGTCGCCGATACCTCGATGCTCGTGCTCGGCGGCAAGCTGAAGTTCAAGGAAAAAATCTCCGCGCGTCTCGGCGACGTGCTGTCGAACTTGTACATCGCCAGCGCGATGCTCAAGCGCTACGAGGACCAGGGCCGTCCGGTCACCGATCATCCGCTGCTCGCATGGGCGTTTCACGATTGCGTCTATCGCATGCAGGGCGCGCTCGATGGCGTGCTGCGCAATTTCCCGGTGCGCCCGGTGGCATGGTTGCTGCGCGTGCTGGTGTTTCCGTTCGGGCGTCGCGAAGTGCCGCCATCCGATCGCCTCGGTCGTCGCGTGGCGGCGATCCTGTGTGCGCCGGGTGAAGCGCGCGATCGTCTCGGCGAATGGGTTTACCTGACGCCGAACGCGAACAATCCGATCGGGCGCATGAATGCGTTGCTGCCCGACGTGATCGCATCCGAGCCGGTGGAGCGCAAGTTCCTCAAGGCGGCGAAGGCGGGCGAACTGAAGGGCTACGACTACGATGCGCAGCTCGCCGACGCGGAAGCGAAGGGCGTGATCACGAGTGCCGAGCGCGCATTGCTCGCACGCGTGCGCGCGGCGGCGTTCGAGTTCATCTCGGTTGACGATTTCGATCCGGCGGAACTTGCGTCGGCCAAGCGTGCGAAGCCGTCATCGTCACTGCGTTCGGTGGCTTGAGGGTTGTGCGGGTGTGATGGGTTCGCACGTCGCTGCCTCACCCCGACTCTCTCTCCGGAGGGAAGAGGGAAGATCGGCGTGCCGCGGTTTGCATTGCATTGCACGAACCCATCCCCACCCAACCCTCCCCTTGAAGGGGAGAGCTTGCAGCTGTGATGCCTTTTCCGCCTCCAGCCTCCGGGGAGAGTTCGACGCGCGCAGCGCGGTGGGTGAGGGAACCCGCTCAATGCACTCCCATCATTCCAGGCAGTGAGCGCCAGGCATCATCCGGAGGAGCAGCGAATGAGTTCGCAAGCACTGCAGTTGTTCCGCCGCTTCGGCGGATCATCATTGGGTCGCTGGTTCGTCGCGCGTGCGATCTGCTGGCGCGCACCGTATTTCGCATCGATTGCGCCGCGCATCGACCTGCTCGAAGCGGGGCGCTGCGTGGTGCGCATCCGCGACCGCCGCGCGGTGCACAACCACATCGGCACCGTGCACGCGATCGCGCTGTGCAACATGGCCGAACTTGCCGGCGGTCTCGCCACCGACGCGACGATTCCCGATGCGATGCGCTGGATTCCGAAAGGCATGACCGTGCGCTACCTGCGCAAGGCGGTCGGCACGATGATCGCAACCGCGCAGGTGCCGACGATCGCTGCGGCTTCGAGCGGCAGCGATGTGATTGCGCATGTCGACGTGCGCGATGGCCAGGGAAACATCGTGTTCGATGCCGACATCACGATGTGGGTGTCGGCGCGCAAATCCTGACACGCTGCACGTCCAACACCGATTTCCTGCGGCTATCGTTCCAACGGAATCACGTTCGGATGTGATCCGTATTTTGACGTCGGCGGAACGCTCACCGGCGTCACGACGAACACAGCGGCGCTGTCAGCACTGCTGGCGCGTTCGGATCCGGCGTTGCGCCGAGCGCAAGCACCGAGTTCAGAAAGTCGAGGTCGAGTTCCAGATCGGGTGCCCTGAAAACAATCGGATTTGCGCTGCCGTCGGGTTTCGCGGTGATCGCCAGTTCGATCGATGCAGGCGGGCCCGAGACAGGGCCCGTGTTCAGGACGATCGTGCGCGCGACCGCATCGATGGTTGGCGTCAGCGGAACGCTGCCGTTGAGCGTCGCGACAATGGCGATCGCCTGCGTCATGTCGATGCCCGGCGGCACAGCGACGGTGATGCGCGTGTCTTCGCGTGGCCCGAACAGCGCGGCGCCGAAGAAATCCGGCAAGCTGACCATGTGACCCGATGCGCTGATCGTTGTGGTCTGGCCCGTGTGCAGCGGTGTCGCGCTGACGTTGAAATCCAGCCGCATGCCCGACGATGCCAGCGGTGAGAACGAGGATGCGTAGTCGATCGTGCTCGAGGTCGCGATGCCGCTGCATGCGGGGTTCGCGACAACGGTGACGGTTGCGTGTGCGCTGCTGCGGGTGATGTCGTCGGCGTCGAAACCCGCGTGCCAGGTGCCGCCGAAGGTCGTCGTCGCCGCCGTATTCAAACTGCGCGACACCGAGTAGATGCTGCCCTGGCCCAGTGTCGTCGCGGTCACATCGAGCAGGTTGCCGAGTGCGTCGTCGACGAGGCGATGCCGGTTGAGCAAGGTGCCGCCCTCGTTCTTCGCGCGATAGCAGCCGGCCAGCGGCGTACCCGGTGCGACGGTCACCGCGGTCAGGCCGCTGGAGAAAGGCGCGCCGTTCTGCGTGTCCACGATGCCTTGCGGGCATGCCGAAACACTCGGCACGATCAAGGCGCGCAGGTGGATGTTCGGGTCGTAGCCGATGAATTGCAGCTGCGAATCGCGGCCGATCGATGCGCCGGCACTCGCTGTCCAGTCGACGAAGTGCACCGCGCTGTCGGAGACCGGGAACGGTGCGAGGTCCGATTCGACGACGATATTCGCGCCCGGAGCGAGCGTCAGGTCGTGGTCGTAGGTCACGCCCAACAGGTTGTCGACGATGTGCTGGTGGGTGAAGGTGCGACTCGTCGTCAGGTTGATCAGGCGGTAGCAGACGCGGATCGGCGTGTCCTGCGGCGGCGTCGGCGCCGAGGCGGCCTGGCAATTGGAGGTGGCGGCGAGAAACGTCGGCACGAGCAGGATCGGCGCTTCGAATCCGTCGCTGAAGACGCTATCGCCAGTGGCGGTGGCGGCCTGCGCCATCCTGAACGTACATGCCAGCACGGTGCCGGCGAGCCATTGCAGCGGGATCAGGGACGTTCGCATGAGGTCGTTTTCCGTTGGAGGATTCCGTACAAGGCGAAAAACGATGCCGATTTGCCGCATGCGCAGCGAACGTCGCGAGCGCCAGTCAGGCAGGCAGCCGACGTCGTGACGTAGAATCGTCGCGGAAGGGGATCCGAATGTCGGCCGATGTCGTGACCGGTTTGTTGCATCGTTGGCGCGGCGGCGACGACGCGGTGCTCGATGCGTTGTTGCCGCTGGTCTACGCGGAGCTGCGACGTTGCGCGGATGCGTACGTGCGTCGCGAGAGCGGAGCCTTGTCGCTGCAGGCGACCGCACTCGTCCACGAAACCTATCTGAAGCTTGCCGCGGGCACTGCCGTCGATTGCCAGGACCGGCGTCATTTTTTCGCCGTTGCTGCGCGTCTGATGCGGCAGATCCTCGTCGACCACGCGCGTCATCGCG
>JBDSBK010000042.1:0-8003 GCA_039921645.1 Dokdonella sp. | reverse complement strand
GCAGCACCGGTATCGTCGATGACCTCGGGGGCAAGATCTCGGATGCGCGATCGGATACTCAGCGAGCTTGAATCCATCGAGCCGTTCGATGCGCTCGAACAGGCGCACCTCGCCGATGCGCTGGCCTGGGTCCGATCCGGGGCCGATCTGTTTCGCGTCGCGAAGCCGGCCACGCCGCCAAAGCATCTCGTCTCCTATTTCGCTGTCGTGGACGAGCAGCATATTCTTCTCGTGGATCACAGGAACGCGCGACTCTGGCTGCCGCCGGGTGGTCACGTCGAGCCACAGGAGCATCCGCGAAATACCGTCGCACGCGAGCTCAAGGAAGAACTCGGCTTCGTTGCAGCGCACCCGATCCAGGCACCGATCATGGTCACGTGCACGAGTACCGTGGGTCTTGCCGCCGGCCATGTCGACGTTTCCCTCTGGTATGTTGTTCGAACCGGCCGGCAGCAAGCGATGAAGTACGACGAAAACGAATTCGTATCCGTGCGCTGGTTTTCGTTTGCGGAGATTCCGTTCGAACGCAGCGACCCGCACATGCGTCGATTCATTGCGAAGCTCGGGTCCGCTTTTTCCGGAGATCCGACCAGCTCCGGCAACCGCGGTCCCGCCATGTGAAACGCAGACCTGCAATCGACGATTGAACCCGAGGAGTCAAACCCATGTTCGCAGCGCCGAAGCGGGAAGAAATCGACCACCGCACGATCAAGCTCATCGTCGGCGTGATCGCTGTCAGTCTGGCCAGCCTGACCAGCTTATTCGCATCCACCGCCATTCCATCGATCAGCGATTCGTACTACGAAGGCGGCTGGTCGCAGAGCATCTTCGTCGGATTCCTGTTTGCGATCGCCGCGTTCCTGCTTGCCTACAATGGCGAATCGCGCACGGAAATGCTGCTGAGCAAGGTGGCGGCGGTCGCAGCACTGGGCGTTGCCTTGTTCCCCTGTCGCTGCGGCAGCCACAGCGAATTCATTCCATACGTACATGCGATTTCCGCCGCGACGATGTTTCTCATACTTGCCTACTTCTGCTACCTCTTCTTCCGGCGCGCCAGAGACAAGGGCCATCCCCAGGCCAAGGCACGCGCGGGCATCTATGCGGCATGCGGAGTCGCAATCGTCTCTTCGATTCTCGTGCTCGCGATCGACAACCTGACTCACGGATCCCTGCGCGCGACGATTCCCCGGCTCACGTTCTATGGCGAGGCGACGGGGCTGATGGCCTTCGGTGTCTCCTGGCTGACTGCCAGTCGAGTCCTGCCCGTCATCACGCGCAAGGACGAGCGTTTCTCACCCTTCGGCTCCTGACTTCCGCGCGACGCGTTGTCGCCGTTCGCTCGCTTCAAGCGCGCGCGTGCCGTCGACAGGCTTGCAGGCATGACGGAGTGACATGCGCGCGTTCGCAAACGAGGATGCAAAAATGATTGAAGGGTCTTGCCTCTGTGGCACTGTTCGGTGGACATTTGCCGCTCAACCCGATGGAGCGACGGCGTGCAACTGCACCGCGTGCCGGCGTTACGGCGTGCTCTGGGCCTACGACTACGAAGACGAAGGCATTCGGGTCTCTGGCAAGACCCAGGCCTATGCCAGAGGCAAGGCGCTCGAGTTCCACTTCTGTCCAACGTGCGGTTGCCTGGCCTTCTGGCGCGGCAAGCGACGCGATACGAAAAATCGTCTGCGCATCGCGGTGAATCTGCGCCTCGCCGAGCCCGATGCGGTGGCCGCGATACCCATCGATCGCTTCGATGGCCTGGATACATTCGAGGACCTGCCGCGCGACGGCCGGTGCGTCGCGGATTATTGGTACTGACGCGCAGCGACGTATTCGAGCATGCGTTTCGGCGTTCTTTCAGTGCGCATTCATTGCCTTCATGAAGTATCGCTGCACGCAACCCCTTCAAACGTTTTCCCCTTGCATCGACCCACACGGAGCGTTTCATGTCGCCTTATTCGACGTCCCGACAGATTCTCGGTCTCGTTTGCTGGCTCGCCGTCGCGGCCGCTGCGGCTGCGATCGGCGCAGTCGCGTCGATCGATGCGAGTGCCTACTACGCGCAACTGCATCAGCCGGCGTGGGCGCCGCCGTCATCGGTGTTCGGCCCGGTCTGGTCGGTGCTGTATTTCCTGATGGGCCTCGCCGCGTGGATGGTCTGGCGTGTCGCGGGTTTTCGACCCGCGCGTGCCGCGCTTGCGCTGTTCCTGGCTCAGCTTGCGGTGAACGCATTGTGGAGCTGGCTTTTCTTCGCATGGCACCGCGGCGCGATTGCGTTTGCGGACATCGGGCTGTTGTGGGCGTTGATCGTGATGACGCTGATCGCGTTCTGGCGCATCAAGCCGCTCGCAGGCGCGTTGCTGATTCCCTACCTGCTATGGGTGAGCTTCGCCTCGGCGCTCAATTACACCGTTTGGCAACTCAATCTCCAGCAGCTGGGTTGACGCCGGCGCGCAGCCTTCGCTGCGCATCCGTGCACGCTTTGCGAACGTGCGGCACGCACGCGTGAATGTTGATCGAGCGGCATCGCGTGCTTCGACAAGGCCATGACCCACGACATCGCGATGATTCCCGAAAGCATCTTGAAACGTAGGGATTGCATGGTGACGGTCATGCTCCTTGCGAGCACAACCGCCAGCGCCATCGACGTCGGCGCCGAAAGGTATTGACGGCGCCATCGGCACGCGGCGTTGAGAAGTCGAACGAACCGCGACCGCCGTAATCCACCATGCGATTGCAGGAGGCCCCGCTTGACGACAATACGCGGCAGGCGCAGCGTGGACCCGAGCGGAACCGATAACCCGGAAGGAGAACGCAATGCAAGCGGACAATCGCGCGCTGACGCTTCGGTGGATGGAAGACAACTGGAATCGGCGCCGGGATGCGGTGATCGAGGAACTGCTCGATGCGCATGCCGTCGGTTACATGGAAGGCGTGATCGTGCGCGGGCCCGCAGAATTCCGCGTCGCGCGCAGCGAGTTGCTCACCGCGTTTCCCGATGTGCGCATGGATATCGAGGCGATCATCGCCGAAGACGATCTCGTCGCCATCCGCTGGCGCGTGAGCGGAACGCATACCGGTGCGGCGCTCGGACTTGCACCGAGCGGAAAAATGTTCGACGCAATCGGATCGACCTGGCTGCGCTTCGCCAATGGCAAGATCGTCGAGGGGCACGACACCTGGAACCAGGGTGCCTTGATGGCGTCACTCGCCGGCTGAGCAAGCCCGGCATCCGGTGCATGCCTGCGGGCTGCGCCGGCCGGGCCAGGGCGCCCCGCACGGCCTGACCTTGCCCGCCCGAGCCGCTATACTCCGCGTCTTTGCGCCACGCATGCGACGGCCCATCCCCTATTTTCGCGCCTGCGACGCGGTCCACGAATGAACCCGAACTTCCTCGATTTCGAACAGCCCATCGCCGATCTGGACGCCAAGATCCAGGAGCTGCGCCGTGCCAGTCATGGCCAGGCGTTCAACATCGAGGACGAGGTCGCCACGCTCGAAGGCAAGCTGAAGGTCAAGACGGCGGAGATCTTCCGCAACCTGACCCCATGGCAGGTCGCGCAGGTTGCGCGCCATCCGGCGCGGCCATATACGCTCGACTACATCGGCGTGATCTGCGAGGAATTCCACGAGCTCGCCGGCGATCGCGCCTATGCCGACGACGCCGCCATCGTCGGCGGTCTCGCCCGCATCAACGGCCGCAGCATGATGGTGATAGGCCATCAGAAAGGTCGCGACACCAAGTCGAAGATCCGTCGCAACTTCGGCATGCCGCGTCCGGAGGGCTATCGCAAGGCGCTGCGCCTGATGCACATGGCGGAGCGCTTCAAGCTGCCGTTGCTGACCTTCATCGACACGCCGGGCGCATATCCCGGCGTCGGCGCCGAAGAGCGCGGCCAGAGCGAGGCGATCGCGCGCAACCTGCTCGAGATGGCCGCCTTGCGCGTCCCCATCATCTGCAACGTGATCGGAGAAGGCGGCTCCGGCGGCGCGCTCGCGATCGGCGTCGGCGATTGCACCAACATGCTCGAATACAGCACGTATTCGGTGATCACGCCTGAAGGTTGCGCGTCGATCCTGTGGAAGACCGCAGCACGTGCCAAGGACGCCGCAGAAGCGCTCGCCCTCACCGCGCCACGCCTGGCCGAACTCGGCCTCATCGACAAGATCGTTCGCGAACCGTTTGGTGGCGCGCATCGGAATCCACGTGGCATGGCGGTGCGCCTGAAAGCGGTCATCCTGAACCAGCTCGACGAACTCGAAGCACTCGATACGCCGATCTTGCTCGAACGTCGCTACGATCGTTTGCGCGGCTACGGCGCATTCACCGGCGATTGATCGTCGGCACCGTATGCTGAAGGATTCACGTCCATACCCGGATCGATGAGCGCCCGTTTGCATGCCGGCGCCGTGTCTCATGTACCGCAACGCATCCGCCATTTCACGCCGCACTCGTCTTGCATCGATCGCGCTGTCATTCGCGATGGCGTCGTCGCTCGCCGTTCGACCCGTGCACGCGACGCTCGCTGTGGAAGACGAAGGCGTCATCGACGCAGCGTCACTGGTTGAACCCGCCCTGCTCTCCGGTCCCGGCTTCAGCGTTGATCCACACGTCGAGTTGCGCGGCTACATGGCGCACTTCAGCCTCGACACACCGGTAGGCCCGCTGACTGCCGACAGCGTCGAGTTGCTCGCCGAACGCGAAGCGGAATTTCCTGCACTCGATGCGCTCGACAAGGCAACGCGGTCCGATGCGTTCCTGCATGCGGCCGGCAACCGACTCGCCGATACCGGAAAAATGATCGGCAAGATCGTGATGCATCCGGTCGATACCGTGCTCGGCATTCCCGCAGGCGTCGCGCGCTATTTCGGCGACCGTTTGCGCAAACTCGGCAACCAGGCGCAAACCGTCTCCGACCGAACGGCGCGCACGCTCGGCAATCATGGCAATCCGTATCCGTCCGACGAGGGACCCATGACGGATGCACGCGACGACTCGCCCACGGCAACGCCCAAGGCGAAGAAGCACTGGTATTCGCGCATCGGCAGCGAAGTCGAACGCGAGATCAAGCGCCAGCTCAAGTACAGCCAGGTCAAGCGTGAACTCGCCGAACGTCTCGGCATCGATCCCTACAACGGCAATCCTTACGTGCAGGCACGTCTGTCGAGCCTCGCGTGGGTCGGCAGCGGCGGCAATTTCAGCGCCGGATCTGCACTCGCAACGGTTGGCGGCGCGGGCGCCACGGTGCTGAGCCAGGGCGGGCGCATCAACGACGTCGTATGGAAACTTTCGCCCGACGACCTGCGCGCGCGCAATGACGCACGCTTGCGCGGTTACTGCCGCGACGATCTGCTGATCCGCCAGTTCCTGCGGCGTGGCGCGTTTTCGCCGACCCTGCAGACGAGCCTTGCGGACGCGCTCGATGCGCTCAAACCTGCGTCCGGCGGCGATGCGTTGCTTGAACTCGGCATGACCGCCAACTCCGATCTCGAAGCGCGTTTCCTCGTCAATGCATTGCGCATGACAGCGACGCATCTGGGCGCGCGCGCCAAGGGCGGCGCCTTGCTGTCGATCGGTGCCGGGCTTGCCTATGCGAGTGCCGATGGCGAACTGGTGTTGCCGCTGCCGGTCGACCTGCTGAGCTGGACCGGTGAAGTGCGCGACTTCCTCGACCACAAGGAATTTCGCGCCCACAACAAGACGGTCCTGATCGGCGGCGACGCAAGCCTCGCCGCACGTCGCGGACTCGGCGAGCGGGGCTGGAACATCGTCACGCGCGCGCCGTGGCCCGGCTCGCCACCGTATGCGAAAGGCGGCGAGCCGGCGCCCGTCGACCTCGAAGGCTGAGCTTGCGCGATGGTGGCGTGCGCGAACGTTCCCAACATTCGCTGCGATGAAGGACAATAAGCGCCTGTCTCCCGCCCCCGGAATCCCGCCATGGACCACGCTGCCCGCGCCCGCCTCGAAACCGAACTCGCATCGATCCGCGAGCAGGGCCTGTACAAGACCGAGCGCGTGATCACCACGCCGCAATCGGCGGCGATCAGGACGACCGACGGGCACGAAGTGCTGAACTTCTGTGCCAACAATTATCTCGGCCTCGCCGACCATCCCGACATCATTGCCGCGGCGAAAGACGCGCTCGACACGCACGGCTTCGGACTCGCCTCGGTGCGCTTCATCTGCGGCACGCAGGACCTGCACAAACAGCTGGAAGCGACCATCTCGCGCTTCTTCGGCACCGACGACACGATCCTCTACACGAGCTGCTTCGATGCGAACGGCGGCTTGTTCGAAACCATCCTCAACGACGAGGACGTGGTGATCTCGGACGCGCTCAATCACGCCTCGATCATCGACGGCATCCGCCTGTGCAAGGCCGAGCGTCGCCGCTACGCGAACAGCGACATGGCGGAGCTTGAAAAACACCTCGCCGAGACGCAGGGCAAGCGCACGCGGCTGATCGCGACCGACGGCGTGTTCTCGATGGACGGCTATATCGCCAAGCTCGATGCGATCGTCGCGCTGAATAAGAAATACAACGCGCTGCTGATGGTCGACGATTCGCACGCGACGGGTTTCGTCGGGCCGACCGGACGCGGCTCCGCCGAACTGCACGGCGTGATGAGCGAAGTCGACATCTTCACTTCGACGCTCGGCAAGGCCCTCGGCGGCGGCTCCGGTGGCTTCACCAGCGGCCGCCAGCCGGTCATCGACCTGCTGCGCCAGCGTTCGCGACCGTATCTGTTTTCCAACACGCTGCCGCCACCGCTGGTTGCGGCCTCGATCAAGGTGTTCGAGATGTTGTCGACGAGCACCGCGTTGCGCGACAAGGTCAACGACAACGCCCTGTATTTCCGCAAGCGCATGACCGAAGCGGGTTTCGACATCCGCCCCGGCACGCATCCGATCGCGCCGGTGATGCTCGGCGACGCCAAGCTTGCGCAAGCGTTCGCGCAGGACCTGCTCGCCGAAGGCATCTACGTGATCGGCTTCTTCTACCCGGTCGTTCCGCAAGGACAGGCACGCATCCGCACGCAGATGAGCGCAGCGCATACGCACGAGCAGATCGATCAGGCAGTCGCGGCGTTCGTGAAGGTAGGACGCAAGCTCGGCGTGGTGAAGTCCTGAATCGCAAACCGCGGCGGAGGATCTCGGAGCACTCCATCGTTCAGCGGGACCGCCAGCCTGACATGCCCCGCGTCTTCGCGCCGCGCGCGCACGAAGGTGCATTGGGGCTACGCAAGACGCGTGGCTTCGTCTTCCGCTAGCTTGCGCCACGCACCTTTCGCCAGCGTTCCGAGCATCACGTCGCCGACCGCGACGCGTATGAGCCGCAGCACACCGACATCGAATGCGGAAAGGATGCGGCGAATCTGCCGGTTGCGCCCTTCGTCGAGCACGATTTCGAGCCACGCATTTTTTTCGCCGCGTCGCAGTTCGCGCACGGACTTGACCGACAGATGTTCGCCGCGTTCGTCGATGCCGCCCCCCAGCGCAGCAAGCAAGTTCGCATCGGGCAGGCGATCGATCTGCACGTGATAGGTCTTGTCGAGCTGCGATTCCGGCGCGGTGATCCGTGCAGCCCAGACGCTGTCGTTGGTGAACAGCAACAGACCTTCACTTGCCTTGTCGAGACGGCCGACCGGCGCAAGCCACGGCAGGCCCGCGTCAGCGAACAGCGCGTAGACGGTGTCGCGACCTCGTTCGTCGGCGGCGCTCGTCACATAGCCGCGTGGTTTGTTGAGCATGAGATAGATGCCCTCTCGTGCGCCGATCTCGACGCCGTCGATGGCAATGCGGTCGCGCGTTGCATCGATCGGCATTTCCGCGTCATGCGAGACGCGGCCGTTGACGCTGACGCGGCCTTCGTCGATCCACTTTGCCGCTTGCGTGCGCGATGCGATGCCGAGTTTGGAAATCGCGCGTGCGAGGCCGTGCCGCGGCGCGCGAGCGGGCAGCGCGGTTTCGATGGCGGTTCGTCGTGTTCGCCGCGGGGTGATTCGCG
>JBDSBK010000041.1:0-12159 GCA_039921645.1 Dokdonella sp. | reverse complement strand
GGCAGACGACGACAAGGATGCCGACGCGAGCGCGGACAAGGATGCGAAGGCGGCGAAAAAAGACGACAAGCCAATCCCGCCGGAAAAGACCGCGCTCTCGCATGGCAGCGTCGACATCGGTGGCCGCACGATTCACTACACCGCAACGGCGGGCAGCGTGCTGATTCGCGACGACAAGGAAAACAAGCCGAATGCGAGCGTGTTCTACGTCGCGTACACGGCGGAAGTCGGCAAGAACACGTCGGCGCGTCCGATCACGTTTCTCTACAACGGTGGGCCGGGTTCACCGACGATCTGGCTGCACATGGGTTCGGTCGCGCCGGTGCGCGTCGAGTCCGCGAGTGCCGCAGCGACGGCACCCGCGCCGTATCGACTGGTGCCGAATGCGCAAAGCCTGATCGACAAAAGCGATCTCGTCTTCATCGATGCCGTCGGCACCGGCTATTCGATGCCGGTCGGCAAAGGCAAGGGCAAGGATTTCTGGGGAGTGGACCAGGACCTGAGCGCGTTCGCGAAAGCGATCTCCCGTTACGTGACGATCAACCAGCGCTGGAATTCGCCGAAGTTCCTGTTCGGCGAGTCGTACGGCACGACGCGCTCGGCTGCGCTCGTCAACAAGTTGCAGGGCGAAGGCATGGCGTTCAATGGCGTCGTGCTGTTGTCGTCGATCCTCAACTACGGCGCGAATTCGCCGGGCCTCGACCAGACCTACATCGGCGCATTGCCCACGTTTGCCGCGATCGCCTGGTACCACGACAAGGTACCGGGCAAACCGTCGAGCATGCCTGCGTTCGTCGGCGAAGCACGCGCCTTCGCGGGCGGCGAATACGCGACGGCGTTGGCCAAGGGCCAGAACCTGACGCCGGCCGAACTGGATGCCGTTGCGACCAAGCTTTCGCACTACACGGGTCTCTCGACGCAATACCTCAAAGAGGCAAATCTCCGCGTGAGCCAGAGTCGCTTTCGCAAGGAGCTGTTGCGCGACGAGCGGCGCACAGTCGGACGTTACGACGCGCGATACGAGGGTATCGATCTCGACGCTGCCGGCGAGAACCCGGACTACGACGCGTCCGATACCGCGATCACGGGGGCGTTCGTTGCGGCTTTCAACGACTACCTCGCGGGTACGCTGAAATGGACGAGCGAAGAGCCCTACAAGATCCGCACCGAAATCAATCGGGAGTGGGACTGGAAGCATGAAGTCGCCGGCCAGCGCCAGCCGCAACGGCAGCCGTATGTCGCGGCCGATCTCGCGCGCGCGATGCGCGAGAATCCCAAGCTGCAGGTATTGTCGGCGAACGGCTGGTTCGACCTGGCCACGCCGTTCTTCGCGACCGAGACCGATCTCAGCCACATGCTGCTCGATCCTTCGTTGCGCGGGAATCTCTCGTTTTCCTATTACCCGTCCGGGCACATGGTGTATCTCAATGTCGATGCGCTGAAACAGTTCAAGAGCGATCTCGACGCGTTCTACGACCGCGCGTCCGGCGTGCAGGAGATACCGCGCAAGGGACATACGTAGGCGGCCCGATCGGCACACGGGTGGATTGTTTGGGCGACAATCAGCGTTCGCCCGCCGCACCTTCGTCCGATCGATTCGATCCAATTCCAGCTCATATAGACAAGGATATTCCGTGTTGCTTCCGTGCCTCGCTGCCTGCTCCGCCTTGCTCCTCACCGTCGATGCCGTAGCGGCCGATCCGCACAGTTACGCAAATACCGCTCAGGTCAGTGTCCGCTCGCTGGCGCTCGATTTCAGCGTCGACTTCGGCAAGCGCGAATTCATCGGCAGCGCCGAGCTTGCACTCGACTGGCACGACACGTCAGCGCACGAGCTCGTGCTGGATACGCGCGACCTCGCGATCGAAAAGGTGGAAGCTATCGATGCCGGCGCTGCACCGCGTGCGTTGCGCTGGACGCTGGGCAAGCGCGATCCGATCCTCGGGTCCGCCCTGCATGTCGACCTCGGGCAGCAGGCCGCGCTCGTGCGCATCCGCTATCACACCGCGCCGACTGCGTCCGGTCTGCAGTGGATGACGCCGGCGCAGACCGCGGGCAAGCAACATCCGTTCGTCTACTCGCAATCCGAATCGATCCATGCGCGCAGCTGGGTGCCATTGCAGGACACGCCCGCGGTGCGTTTCACCTACACCGCGCATGTGCGCGTGCCCAAGCCGCTGCGTGCGGTGATGAGCGCCGACAACGACACTCGGCATGCGCTCGATGGCGACTTCAGTTTCAGGATGGAGCAGCGCATTCCGTCGTACCTGCTTGCCGTCGCGGTCGGCGACCTTGCGGCGCGCGAAACCGGACCGCGCACTGCGGTCTATGCGGAGCCGTCGGTGGTCGAGGCCGCGGCAAAGGAGTTCGCCGACACCGAGAAAATGATCTCGACGACGGAAAAGCTGTACGGCCCGTATCGCTGGAACCGCTACGACATCCTCGTGTTGCCGCCGAGCTTCCCGTTCGGCGGCATGGAGAATCCACGCCTGACCTTCGCGACGCCGACGGTGATCGTCGGCGACAAGAGTCTGGTCTCGCTGGTCGCGCATGAGCTTGCGCATTCATGGTCCGGAAACCTCGTCACCAATGCCGCGTGGAAGCACATGTGGCTCAACGAGGGCTTCACGACCTACGTCGAGAACCGCATCGTCGAAGCGGTCTACGGCAAGGTCCAGGCCGACGAGGAGTTCATACTCGCTGCCGACGAGCTGCGCCGCGAACTCGATGACACGCCCAAGCCCGACCAGCGACTGGTGCCCGATTTCGACGGTCGCGATGCGGACGATGCCGGCTCCGACTTCGCCTACACCAAGGGCGCGTGGCTGCTGCGCACGCTCGAAGCGCGCTTCGGTCGCGACGCGTTCGACGCCTATCTGCGCGGCTACTTCGACCACTTCGCGTTCCAAAGCATCACCACCGAGCAGATGCTCGGCTACCTGCAGCCGAACCTGCTCGACAAGTATCCCGGCAAGATGAGTCTCGCTGACGTGAACGCATGGGTCGACGAGCCCGGCATTCCCGCCAATGCGGCAGTGCCGAAGTCGCCGCGCTTCGACGCGATCGCGACCGCACGCATCGAATGGCTCGCCGGCACCCGTCAGGCGGCCGATGTCGGCGCGAAGGACTGGAACACGCACGAATGGATGTATTTTCTAGATGGCCTCCCGGAGAAAATCGCAATCGATCGGCTCGCCGCTTTCGACGCAGCCTGGCACTTGACCGGCGCTGCAAACGCCGAAGTCGCGCGACGCTGGTATCTCGTTGCGATCCGCAGCGGCTACCGCCCGGCGCGCGCGCAGATGGCCACGTACATGACGCGCATCGGGCGGCGCTATCTGGTCGTGCCGCTGTACGAAGCGCTAGCGAAAACACCGGAAGGACTCGCGTTCGCGCGCGGCGTGTATGCGAGGGCGAAGTCCGGCTATCACCCGATGACGCAGGCGAGCATCGAGAAAGCGCTGGCGAAGAAGAAAGGGTGAGCGCGCTGCGCGCGCCGACATTGCGTGGCCTCGCCGGCGGATTTGTGTCCTGTGCCGGCGTCGCCTGTGTTGCTGGCGCGTTGCTGCATCTTGCGATCGCGCTCGGTGGTCCCGAGTGGTACGCGTTCTTCGGTGCGCCAAAGGGCATCGTTGCGATGGCGCGCGCCGGCAACGTGCGCGCACCGATCTCCTGCGTCGCCATTGCAGCCATCCTCAGCGTCTTCGCAGCTTATGCGTTCTCCGCGACCGGTGTTATCCGTCAGCTGCCTTTCCTGCGCGTCGGCGTGACGTTCATTGCCGCCATCCTGATCCTGCGCGGCGTCCTGTTTGCGCCGATCTTGCTCTGGCAGCCGCATCTGCTCGCGGGCATTTGCGACTGTCGGACGATCGACACTTTCATTGTCGTCAGTTCGCTGATCTGCCTCGGTATCGGCGTCGGTTTTGCAGTTGCAGCGGCCGCATTGGCGCGTTCGCGCGCAAGCGCGCGCTGAGTTCTTCACCACGGTGCAGTCACCCGACCGGGCGTGTCGCATTTGCGCTACGTCGCACGATTTGCGACACGTGCGATGCAACCTTCATTTCGCAGCGGATGCCGTCATCGCCCCAGGGATGGGGCGCCACTCCAAGGCAGATTCACGCGGCGCCATCGTCAGTGGCGCCGCGTCTTTTTTGACGGCCATGGATGGCCCGAATGCCGGCCCGCTGATGCTCCCGGCAACCGCGGACACTCCCCACATCCCTGTGGGTCGGAAATGCAGCAGCATTTTCCGGGGACGTTGCCATGTGTGGGAGCGGCTTCAGCCGCGATGCTTGTCGTTTCGCGAGCGACACCATCCCCACCCAACCCTCCCCTTGAAGGGGAGGGCTGAAGCATCCAGGGACGTTGCCATGTGTGGGAGCGGCTTCAGCCGCGATGCTTGTCGTTTCGCGAGCGATACCATCCGCACCCAACCCTCCCCTTGAAGGGCAGGGCTGAAGCATCCAGGGACGTTGCCATGTGTGGGACCGGCTTCAGGCGCGATGCTCGTCGTTTCGCGAGCGACACCATCCCCACCCAACGCTCCCCTTGAAGGGGAGGGCTGAATCATCACGGCTCCTGCGTGGTCACTTGCTTGCCGCTGCCGATACCTGCGGTCGATGGAAATCCGCGCCTGCGTTCCACTGCGGGAACGTCGTGCCATCGGCCAGCTGCCTGCCGACGACATGCATCGCCTCGATGTCCTGGATCACCCCGCGGAAGTCCCAGTTCGGATCGTATTCGTCGGTGACCTTGTGGTAACGGTTCGCGGTGTAGTCCGCATAAGCCTTGCGACCTGCCTGCTCGCCGCCATCGACGAGCGTCAAGCCGGAACGCAGGTACAGCACGGGCACGCCGACGCGCGCGAAATGGAGCTGGTCGGAGCGGTAGAAGAAGCCCTTCTCCGGCGCATCGTCGGGCGCCACACTGCGGCCCTGCGTGCTCGCGGCGGCCTGGATCAAAGCGTCGATTTCCGATTGTCCCCAGCTGATCACCGCGACGTCCTTGCTCGGTCCCATGATCGGCAGCGCGTCGATATTGATGTCCGCCACCGTCTTCGCAAGCGGCACCGCCGGGTGCGTCACGTAGTAGCGCGAGCCGAGCAGGCCCGCTTCTTCCAGTGTGTCGGCGAGGAACAGCATCGAGCGCTGCGGCGCCGGATCCTGCCGCGCAAACGCCTCGGCAAGTTCGAGCAGTGCGGCGATGCCGGTGCCATTGTCGATCGCGCCGTTGTAGATCGGATCGCCGCCGAGTTTCGGATCGCGGCCGAAGTGATCCCAGTGCGCCGAGTAGACGACGACTTCATCCGGACGCGTGCTGCCGCGGATCATGCCGATCACGTTCTCCGAACTCGAATGCGCGATCGTGCTGGTGAAGCGCAACGAGGCCGAAGCACCCAGTTCGCTCGGCTTGAAGCCGCGTTGATCCGCACTCGCCTTGAGTGCATCGAAATCCTTGCCCGCCTTCGCGAACAGGCGTCGCGCTGCTTCGCTGGTGATCCAGCCGGCCGCGGCAAGCCGCGGTTCCGGATCTTCGCTGACGGGCAAACTGTCCTGCACGCCGGACCAGCTGTTGACGACCACGTCCCATGGATAACCCGCACCCGCCGTTTCATGCACGATCAGGCACGCGGCGGCACCCTTGCGCGCGGCTTCCTCGAACTTGTAGGTCCAGCGACCGTAGTAGGTGAGCGCGCTGCCCTTGAACAGGCTGTCGTCGTGATTGCCCCAGCCCGGATCGTTGATCAGCACGATCACCGTCTTGCCCCTCACGTCGAGGCCGGCGTAGTCGTTCCATTGATACTCAGGCGCATCGACGCCGTAGCCGGCAAAGACAATCCGCGAGTCCTTGATGTCGACGTTGGCGCTCGCATCGAGCGAGCCGACGATGACGTCCTTGCGATAGGCGAACGCTTCCAGGTTGCCACCGAGGTTCACATCGAGCGTGAGCTGGTCGGCATCGTTCACGCTGGTCTCGACCATCGGCACGGTCTGGAACCAGTTGCCCTTGTTGCCCGCCTTGAGCCCGAGCTGCTCGAACTGATCCTTGATCCAGGAGGTCGTCACGCGCTCGCCGAGTGCGCCGGGTTTGCGCCCCTCGAATTCGTCGGACGACACCTTCTTGAGTCGCGCGGCGAAATCTTCAGCGGTGATATCGGTCGAGGTGCGACCGTCGGCGGTGGGCACGACCGGTGCTGGCCTGGTGGGACGGGCGGGGTTGGTATTGCGGGCGACAGGCGTGGATTCCTGAGGCTGGCAGGCGGCAACGACCGCGATGGCAACGGCAGCTGCGATGCAGCGGATGGCGCGGGTGCGCATGCGGGGCTCCAGCGTTACTTGCGGACCTGATTCTATGCTTCCGCGGCGACGGCAATCTGTTCAAGAGAATGCAGGAGCAGCTGTTGTGGGAGCGGCTCCCACAAAGAGCCGCCCCCACAAAAGCCGCTATCGCAAAAGCGCTATCGCAAAAGTTGCTCACGCAGCAGCGACTTGCACGGAGCCTGGCTCAGGGCTGGTCGCCGGAAAATTTCTTCGCGGTCGCGCCGGTGATCGTGCCGACCGTTGCACTGTCGCTGACGAACAGATCGACCTCGCGACGGAATTCCAGCGTGCCCGTGACGACCGCGTGCGGGCCGATCACGATGCGCGGATTGCGCGGCTTGCCGAACGACCAGCCGTGCTGGCGATCAACGAGGATGCCGCCCTCGACGCGCGAATCGGCACCAATTTCCATGTCGCCGCCGACCGTCTCGATGCCGCCTCCAATGTGCGCACCGTCGAGCGTGAAGCGGCCATTGACGTTGGAGGCATGGCCGATGATTTCCGCGCCCTTGCCGAGATGGATGCCGCCGTTGACGGCTTCGACCGCGCCGGTCACGCGCGCGCCGGCGCCGAGTTCGACGCCGCCGTTGACGGTATCGACCGCGGCGACCGTGACGTGGTCGCCCAGATCGATGCCGCCATTGACAGTCGAGACCTTTTCGGCGCTGCCGCCGCTCTCGACATGAATGCCGCCATTGACGGTGCTGAGATCGCCCGCCTGCTGACCGCTTTCGATATGGATGGAGCCGTTGATCTTGTCGACGTCGATGCCGCGTGCGAACACGCCGCCAGCGCAGCAAAGGGACAGGAGGGCGGCGGGAAGAGCAAATCTGCGATGCATGGGCTACTCCGGGCGGGATACGGGTTCACGTCCTTGGATGCGGCGCGGTGCAAAAAGGTTGAAGTGCGGAGATGGCAGGCGTCGCGCAGTCATGCGGGTCCGGCGCCTCGAGGCGCGTTCCGCTAGCATTGAACCCTTGCACGACACCCTGGATGAACCGCGTGACGCGACCCAAACCGATCCTGCTCCTGATCCTCGATGGCTGGGGCCATCGCGTCGAGACTGCGCACAACGCGATCGCGCAGGCGCATTGCCCGAACTGGCGCCGACTGCTCGCCGACTACCCGCATACGCTGGTCGACACGCACGGCGAGTCCGTCGGTCTGCCCGAGGGCCAGATGGGCAATTCCGAAGTCGGCCACATGAACATCGGCGCCGGGCGCATCGTGTACCAGGACCTCACGCGCATCGATGTCGCGATCGCGGACGGCAGCTTCTTCGACAATCCGGCGTTGCTCGGCGCCTGCGACGCGGTGCGCGATGCCGGACATACGCTGCACGTATTCGGCCTGCTGTCGCAAGGCGGCGTGCACAGCCAGGAAAAACACATCCTCGCGATGCTCGATCTCGCCGCAAAGCGCGGTGTCGCGCGCATTGCCGTGCATGCGTTTCTCGACGGTCGCGACACGCCGCCGCGCAGCGCGCGTGCATCGCTGGAACGCCTGCAGGCGAAATGCGCGGCGCTGCCGAATGCGCTCATCGCCACGGTCAGCGGTCGTTACTTTGCAATGGATCGCGACAACCGCTGGGATCGCGTCAAACTGGCCTACGACGCGATCGCCGAGGCGCAGGCCGGCTTCCATGCAGCGACTGCACTGGCCGCGCTGGATCAGGCCTACGCACGCGACGAGAACGACGAGTTCGTCAAGCCAACGATCATCGGTGCCGGCGTCAAGGTCGCAGACGGCGACGCGATCGTGTTCATGAACTTCCGTTCCGACAGGGCGCGCGAACTTTCGCACGCATTCGTCGACGGCGATTTCCACGGCTTTGCGCGCTCGCGCGCGATCGGGCTTTCCGCTTTCGTGACGCTGACCGAATACGAGAAAGGCCTGGCCGCGACCGCGATCGCGTTTGCGCCGCAATCGATGCACAACACGATTGGCGAGTACCTGTCTTCGCTGGGCCTGCGCCAGCTGCGCATCGCCGAAACCGAGAAATACGCGCATGTGACGTTCTTCCTGTCCGGCGGACGCGAAGCGCCGTTTCCCGGCGAAGAACGCATTCTTGTGCCGAGCCCGAAGGTCGCGACCTACGACCTGCAGCCCGAGATGAGCTGCCCGGAGCTCACCGACAAGCTCGTCGAGGCGATTGCATCGAAGCAATACGACTTCATCGTCTGCAACATCGCCAATCCCGACATGGTTGGCCACACCGGCATCGAGTCGGCCGCGATCGCCGCGGTCGAGGCCGTCGACGTCGCGCTGGGCCGCCTGACCACCGCCATTCTTGCTGCCGGCGGCGAGATGCTGATCAGCGCCGACCACGGCAATCTCGAACAGATGGTGGACGAGAACGGCATCGCGCATACCCAGCACACGGTGGGTCCGGTACCTCTCGTCTACGTGGGACGCAAGGCGCATCTTCGTCACGGCGCGTTGCGCGATCTCGCGCCGAGCGTGCTCGCCTTGATGGGCTTGCCGCTGCCGCCGGAGATGAGCGGTCGCAGTCTGGTCGAGTTCGACGCTTGATGCGCGCAGCGGTGCTGCCCATCGTGCTGGCGCTGCTTGCGTCGGCGCCCGTGTTCGCACAGGAAGGCGATGCTGCACAGCGCACGGCGCAGGAGCAGGAAGCGAAAAAGAAACTCGATGCGCTGCGCGTCGAGATCAAGGCGCTCACCGCGCAGCAGCAGGCAACCGCCGGTGAACGCGGCGATGCCGAACGCAGCCTGCGCGACAAGGAACTCGCACTGAGCGCGGTCGCCAGGGATGTGCATGCGCTCGACGAGCGTGTCGTCGGCCAGCAGGCGAAGTTCGACGGACTCAAGCAGCAGCGCGAGCAATTGGAGACTGCGTTGAAATCGCAACGCGACGCACTCGCTGCGTTGTTGCGTTCGGCCTATGCGCTCGGTCGCAACGAAGAACTCAAATTGCTGCTGCAGCAGGACGATGTCGCCGCGATCGCGCGCGTGCTCGCCTACCACCGCTATTTCCAGCGTGCGCAGGTGGACCAGATCGAAACGCTGCGCACCGACCTCAAGGAACTTGCCGACGTGCAGGATGCGATCAAGGCGGCCACGGTGGAGCTTGCGGCAACGCGCGACGCGCGCGGTGCGGAAGCTGCCAAGCTCGAGACCGAGCGCAGCGAGCGCGCGCAACTCGTCGCCACGATCGACGCGAAGCTCAAGGACGAAGGTGCGCGCATCGCAGCGCTGGGCAAGGACGAGGCTTCGTTGACCGGCCTGCTCGAAAAACTGCGCGACGTGTTTGCCGACATCCCCAAGCAACTCGCGGGCGAAGCGCCGTTCGCGTCGTCGCGCGGTCGCCTTGCGTGGCCACTGCAGGGCAAGCTTGTGACCGCGTTCGGCAGCGGCGACGAATCCGGTCGGCGCAGCAGCGGGCTGCTGCTCGCGGCGAAATCGGGCACGCCGGTGCACGCGATTTCGCACGGCCGCGTCGCATTCGCCGACTGGCTGCGTGGCTACGGCCTGATGATCATCGTCGACCACGGCGATGGCTACCTGAGTCTTTACGGCTGCAACGAAACCCTGCTCAAGGATGTCGGCGACTGGGTCGACGCGGGCGAGTCGATCGCAACCAGTGGCGCCAGCGGCGGCCAGAAAACGCCGGGCCTGTATTTCGAGCTGCGTGCAAAGGGCCAGGCGGTCGATCCGCGCGGCTGGCTGCGCTGAACGATTGCCGCAGGCAGCGGTCTGCAACCACAACGGCCCGTTGCGCACGCATTACACTGGTCGAGTCCTTCCGAGGTTGTTCCGATGTCGACACGTCTGCTTGTTCCGCTCCTGCTCGCGCTGACTGGCGCGCCCGCGTTTGCCGCCGATTCCCCGCCCGTGCCGGAAAACCCGGCTCCTGCGACCGCGCCGGCCAAGGCGGCCGCAAAGGACACCGTCGACCTCGCCGACATCCGTGCATTTACCGCGGTCTACAGCCTGGTCAAGCAGGCCTACGTCGAGGACGTCGACGATCACCGGCTGATGCAGGCGGCGATCCATGGCCTGCTCGCCGGGCTTGATCCGCACAGCGAATACCTCGGCAAGGAGCAGATGCAGGACCTGAGCGAGGACACCAGCGGCAACTACGACGGCCTCGGCATCGAGGTGGTGCAGGTCGAAGGCACCCTGCGCGTGGTCGCGCCGATCGACGAATCGCCGGCGGAGCGTGCAGGCGTCAAGGCCGGCGACATCATCGTGCGCATCGATGGCAAGCAGGTGCAATCCGACGATCTCGACGGCGCGATCGCGCGCCTGCGCGGCAAGCCGGGAACCGAGATCGTTCTGAACGTTCTGCATGAAAAGCAGACCGTCCCCGTCGACATCCGCATGAAGCGCGAAGTGATTCGCGTCGCCAGCGTACGCGGACGCCTGCTCGAGCCCGGCTACGCGTACTTGCGCGTCAGCCAGTTCCAGTCCGAAACCGGCAGCCAGTTGCGCAAGCGCATCGAGCGCCTCGTCGCCGACAACAAGGCGCCGTTACGCGGCGCCGTGCTCGATCTGCGCAGCAACCCTGGCGGCTTGCTGACCGCCGCCGTCGAAATCAGCGACGAGCTGCTCGGCGAGGGCGTGATCGTGACCACACGCGGCCGCCTCAAGGAATCGGACCTGACCTTCCGCGCAACTCCGGGTGATCTGCTCGACGGTGCGCCGCTGGTCGTGCTCGTCGACAACGGCACCGCATCGGCGGCCGAGATCGTTGCCGGCGCATTGAAGGACAACCATCGCGCTCTGCTGATGGGCCGGCGCACCTTCGGCAAGGGTTCGGTGCAGACCGTGCTGCCGCTCGACGCCGAGCACGCGGTGAAACTCACGACAGCGCGCTACTACACGCCGAGTGGCGTCTCTATCCAGGCCGCCGGCATCCAGCCCGATATCGCCCTGGGCGATCTTGCGCTCAGTCAGCGCGACAGCGAGCCGACGCCGTCCTTCGGCGAGCGCGATCTGCGCAATCACCTCAAGGGCACCGACGAGACCGATGGTCCGACCACGCCGAGCGTCGCCAATCGCGACCTGCAGCGGGACTATGCGTTGAACGAAGCACTGAATGCGCTGAAGGCGCTGGCGTTGCGCAGCAAGCCGGTGGCCATTCCTGCGGCGCCGGTCGAGAACAAGAAAGGTTAGGCCCGTAGATGCCGTTCGCGCGCAAGATCGTATTGCACTCGCGAACAGGCTACACCCCGCAGCTTGACGTACGCGTCAATGAATTCATGCGCGACGGAGTTGCGTTCGTTGCAGTCGTGGGTGTCGATGCATCGCGCGTCGAAGACATCGTGGACGAGCTATGCGTCGGCGACGGTTCCGCTATCTATTCGATGCTCACATCGTTTCACGAGAACGAGACCGTGGAAGAGGCTGTGGCATTCGCGGAATCCTTGACGGGAGAATTCGCGGGCAAGGCTCAGATTGTGGACTTCTGAGTCGTCAACGAAGGCGGCTTCGCTTCAAATTCTGTCGGCGCGCCAAGTAAACTCCAGTTTTCGGCCTCGCGCCCAACTGCGAGCCAGGCACCACCTTGTCGGCGAGCGCAGTGCCGCCACCGATTGGATGCCGACCTTCCACTACCGGAGAACTCATGAATACCCAGGACATTACCGACGCGCAGTTTTTCGAGATGGTCGATCGCTACATCGGCCAGGCCAACGATTTCAGCAAGAAATTCCCGCAGGGGCAGGTCAGCGCCGCGCTGTTGTTTGCCGCATCCCGCTACAACGCGTTCAACTGGGTCAATCGCAGTCAGCAGCAGGAGCAGACGCTGGACGAGGCGACACCGTTGTTCTGTGCGGAATACGAGAAGATGTTCCTCGACAACGTGCACAACATGACCA
>JBDSBK010000040.1:0-2966 GCA_039921645.1 Dokdonella sp. | reverse complement strand
TTACCCACAGGCGCGTCTTGTCCAGTTTCAGGACGCCGGTCAGGAATTCCCATGCCCACTCGATCGCTTCGCGCTTGAAGTAGTCGCCGAACGACCAGTTGCCGAGCATCTCGAAGAACGTGTGGTGTCGCGCGGTATAGCCGACCGAATCGAGATCGTTGTGCTTGCCGCCCGCGCGCAGGCAGCGCTGTACGTCGGCGGCACGCACGAACTTCAGTTTCTCGCTGCCGAGAAACACGTTCTTGAACTGCACCATGCCCGAATTCGTGAACAGCAGGGTCGGATCGTTCGATGGCACGAGCGAGCTCGACGGCACGATCGTGTGTTCCTTGGAGCGGAAGAACTCCAGGAACGCGGAGCGGATTTCTGAGGTTTTCATGGACAGGGCATCGCGTGGAAGGCCGGACTTCGGGCACGTCGAAGATGCGGCCCGAGACAGCTTTCTCAATCGAAATTCTGGCCCGGATCGTCCACTTCGGCGCGCGTGACGGCGCGTACTGTCGCCGGATCGAAGCCGCGGCGCAAGAGAAAGTCCGCGCGTTTGGCGCGTTCGGCCTTGTCAGGCGACACGCCGGTACCGAAGCGTTTGCGCGATTGCGCGGATGCTATCGCGATCCATTCGAGGTCGACCTCGGCGAGCACCGCTCGAATCGCCGCGTCGTGGAGCCCGTGCGACCGGAGTTCGGCGCCGATACGGCGCGGACCGTAGCCCTGCGCCCCGCGCCTGCGCGCCAGGCTTGCGGCGAAGCGATCGTCGCTCTGGTACTGCTGATCCTTCAGCCGGTCGATCGCAACAACCGATTCCGCCTTGTCATGCCCACGCAGCGCAAGCTTGGTTTTCAGTTCGCGTGTCGAGTGTTCACGCCGCGCAAGCAGACCGAGCGCCTTGTCGTAGGCGAGCCCCTTGGGCGGCTTTTCCACTGTTTTTCTCGCCATGGGCTGATCGCCACCCTTCCATCAGCAACTGAACGGAATCAATCCGGCGAACAGTGCAATGATGAAGCCGGCAATTGCTCCGATGCACAGGCCGGCAATGGTCACCACCACATAGCCGACCGTGACGCTCCCACGTGCGTGCGCGCGAGCATTCAGGAAAACTCTTCTGCGCTGGCTTTCGAGGAGCGACATCGGTGGACCTTGTTTCGAATACTCAATGGCCATTCGACCGCGCGGCAATCCTCGCGCTGATCGACTCGCTCAAATCATCGGCGGACTGCCCCACCGACTGCACGGCAGCCTTGATCGCCATCGCATCCAGGCCACCGGCACGGGAAGCTTCCGCCAAGGCCCATGTTCTGGCGGCGCGCTTGCCGCTCCGGCAATACAACAAGACCGGCTTGCGGACCAGTGCCAGCGACTCGGCGAGCGCATCGACCGACTGCGATGGAATATCGCCGTGCGCAACGGGAATGTAGGCAAACGCGAGTCCTTGGGCTTGCGCATCCTTCCCAATGCTTTCGGACGAGGGCTGGCCGGCCTCTTCGCCATCCGGACGCAAATCGATGATCGATGCGAATCTGCGCGCCTTGATGTCCGCAAGATTCTCCGGAACGACCTGTTCAGTGACCCATATGTCGTTTGTCAGTCGCTTGGCATTTACGGCGATGCGCCGCGGCGGCTGCGTAATCGCCGCATACGCCACGACCATCGCGATGCCGGCAAGCACCGCGAGCGCAAAAGCCGTTTTCATGCCCGGCATGTCGTGTTCCCGCAATCAACCTTCGCGCTGTCGATCTCAGGCCTCTTCCATCTCCACCGCCGGCAGCGGCGAGCTTCCGCCTTGGACCAGCAACTTCGCGCGCAGCTGCGCATCGATCGCGGCCGATATTTCAGGGTGTTCCTTCATGTATAGGCGCACATTGTCCTTGCCCTGACCGATGCGATCACCGTTGTAGCTGTACCAGGCGCCGGACTTCTCGACGAGATTGTGGGCGACGCCCATTTCGATCAGCTCGCCTTCGCGCGAGGTGCCTTCGCCGTAGAGGATCTCGAATTCGGCCTGCCGGAACGGCGGCGCGACCTTGTTCTTGACGACCTTGACGCGGGTTTCCGAACCGATGACTTCCTCGCCACGCTTGATCGCCCCGATGCGACGGATGTCCAGACGCACGGAGGCATAGAACTTCAGTGCGTTGCCGCCGGTGGTCGTTTCCGGGCTGCCGAACATCACGCCGATCTTCATGCGAATCTGGTTGATGAAGATGACCAAGGTGCCTGATTTCTTGATGTTTGCCGTCAGCTTGCGCAGCGCCTGGCTCATCAGTCGCGCCTGCAGACCGACATGCGAATCACCCATCTCGCCTTCGATTTCAGCCTTCGGCGTCAATGCTGCGACCGAATCGATGACGACGACGTCGACCGACGCGGAGCGCACCAGCATGTCGGCGATTTCGAGCGCCTGTTCGCCAGTATCCGGCTGCGAGACCAGCAGATCATCGACATTGACGCCGAGCTTTTCCGCATACGTCGGATCGAGCGCGTGCTCGGCATCGATGAACGCGGCCGTGCCTCCGTTGCGCTGGCAGCTCGCGATGACCTGCAGCGTGAGTGTGGTCTTTCCCGAGGATTCCGGTCCGTAGATCTCGACCACGCGGCCGCGCGGCAAGCCGCCGACGCCAAGGGCGACGTCGAGCCCGAGCGAACCGGTCGAAACCACCTCGATCACTTCGTTGACGCGATCGCCCATGCGCATCACGGCGCCCTTGCCGAACTGCTTTTCGATCTGGCTCAGTGCAGAAGCGAGCGCTTTGCGCTTGTTGTCATCCATCGGTCAATCCTCGGTCTGTAATGGCGGCGAGAGTGCCGCCGCGCTGTCTCAGGACCTAAGACAACGCAGGAGTGAAATTATCCCACAGTACCGACCGCGGCGATCCGCGATTTGCGTGTCAGCTCGTAAGAATCCGGCGCACGCCATCGAGCGCGGCCCCCACCGTCTGGCGCCGCACGGCCTCACGGTCGCCATCGAA
>JBDSBK010000039.1:0-2611 GCA_039921645.1 Dokdonella sp. | reverse complement strand
GTAGCGCTTGCTGTCCTTGACCATCACGCCGAGGACCTTGCGCTTGCCCTCGTCGATCGCATGGTCGGCTTCGTGCGCGTCGATCGTGTCGTACACGAGGATCGAGCCATCCGGGAATATTCCGCTCGCATATCCCTGCATCGCCGGTGCGTTCGCATAGGTATGGTCGATGCCGCCAACGAATGCGTGCATCGGATGGCCGGGCAGGATCACCGTTGTCTTGACGTGGTGCCAGTCGCGGAAACCGTCTGGGAACGGTACCGATGGGGCCTCGCCGGCGGACGCGGCGGTGCCCAGTAAAAGGATGCCGATGCTTGCCGCAATCGATCGCACGATAGTTTCTCCGGTATGAGGACAGGTCGGTCCAGACTAGCGGGCAGGCTGGCCGCGATGATCGTCCCTGTTGCGAGCAAGCACGTGCTTTCTTGCGGCCTTGCAGGCGCCGAAAAGCCGCATTCTGTTAGGCTTTGCGTTTCGCAGCGCCTGGCGCTGCACTCCCCGCCGTACCGAGGAATCCATGGCTGTCACCCAAGCCCGCACCATGCCCGGCGTGCTCGAGCTGTTGCCGCTCGATCAGGTCGCGTTCCAATCGATGCTCGATGCGATCCGGCGCAACTTCGAACGCTTCGGCTTCCTGCCCATCGAAACGCCGGTGATGGAGTTTTCGAATGTTCTGCTGACCAAGGAGGGCGGCGAGACCGAGCGCCAGGTGTACTTCGTGCAATCGACCGGTGCGCTGCAGGCAGCGGCTGCCGGTGAGGTGCCCGAACTTGCGCTGCGGTTCGACCTGACCGTGCCGCTCGCGCGCTATGTCGCCGAGCACGAACACGATCTCGTGTTCCCGTTCCGTCGTTACCAGATCCAGCGCGTGTATCGCGGCGAGCGCGCGCAACGCGGGCGTTTTCGCGAGTTCTACCAGTGCGACATCGACGTGGTCGGCAAGGACGGCCTGTCGGTTCGCTACGACGCCGAATTGCCGGCGGTCATCTACAACGTGTTTCGTGACCTCGACATCGGCGCCTTCACGATCCAGATCAACAACCGCAAGTTGATGCGTGGCTGGCTAGAGGGCCTCGGCCTCGACGACGCCGAACAGCAGGGTGCGGTGATGCGCGAAGTCGACAAGATCGACAAGCGCGGCGTCGATGCCGTGCGCGCGACGTTGACCGGCGAAGGCTTCAATCTCGCGGCCGATGCCGCTGCAAAGCTGCTGGATTTCGTCGCGTATCGTTCGACATCGCTCGTCGATGCGCTGGCCAAGCTCGACGCGCTCGGCACCGGCAGCGACGCGCTGGAGCAGGGCAGGGCCGAGCTCAAGGATGTGCTGAGCCTGATCAAGGCGTTCGGCGTGCCCGAATCGCATTTTGCGTTGAACCTGTCGATTGCGCGCGGCCTCGACTACTACACCGGCACGGTCTACGAGACGACCTTGAACGATCATCCGCAGATCGGTTCGATCTGCTCCGGTGGTCGCTACGAGAACCTCGCGAGCCACTACACCAAGTCGAAATTGCCCGGCGTTGGCATCTCGATCGGCGCAACGCGTCTTTACTGGCAACTGCGAGAAGCCGGCCTGCTGAAGGGCGGCCGCAGTACGGTACAGGCGCTCGTTGCGCAGATGGACGAAAACGAATTGCCGCGTTATCTCGCACTCGCGACCGAATTGCGTGCCGCCGGCATCAACACCGAAGCGGTGATCGAACCCGGCAAGCTCGCCAGACAATTCAAGTATGCCGACCGTGCAGGCATCCGTTTCGTGCTCGTGCTCGGCTCGGACGAAATTGCGAAGGGCACCGTCACCGTCAAGGATCTGCGCAAGGAAGACCAGTTCGAAGTGGCGCGTGCGGAACTGGCCGAGTCTCTGCGGGTCGAGATCGAACAAGCGGCCGTGATGCGAACCGTTTAGGACAATGTGTGGGAGCGGCTTCAGCCGCGATGCTCTTTCTTCCCGTACCAAGATCATCGCGGCTGAAGCCGCTCCCACAACAAGCATCGCGGCTGAAGCTGCTTCCCCAACAAGCATCGCGTTTGACGCTGCTCCCACAACAAGCATCGCGGCTGAAGCCGCTCCTACAAACCAAACATTGCGGTTGAAACCGCTCCCATACATTGATGGCCACCGATCCATGCAGACGATTCTTTTCGACGGCAACAGCCTGACCCGCGAGCAACTGGTTGCGGTCGCGCGCAACGGTGTTCGCGTCGAGCTCGATGAAGCGCAGCTCGCGCACGTGCAACGCGCGGCGGACTTCCTCGCCGACAAGGTCAGCTGCGGCGAGCCGATCTACGGTGTCACGACCGGTTTCGGCAGCAACGCGGACAAGCTGCTCGGCGCGCATCGCGCACGCGATGAACTGCCGGGTGGCAATCCGGAACAACGCGAAGGCACCTTGCTCGACGAGTTGCAGCACAATCTCGTGATCACGCATGCGGTCTGCGTCGGCAAGCCGTTAGACGCGACCGTCGTGCGTGCGATGCTCGCAATCCGCATCAACACGCTGATGCGCGGACACTCCGGTATTCGCGTGTCGACGTTGCGCGCATTGACCGAGTTGTTGAATCGCGACGTGGTGCCATTGATCCCGGAGAAGGGATCGGTTGGAGCGAGCGG
>JBDSBK010000038.1:0-3398 GCA_039921645.1 Dokdonella sp. | reverse complement strand
AGTACGGCCAGCGCTTCGCCACCGTCGAACCGGTATTCGGCAACCTGCGCCACAACAAGCAGCTCAATCGCTTCACGCTGCGCGGCCAGAAGAAAGTCGACGGCCAGTGGAAGCTGTTCGCTCTCGTCCACAACATCGAGAAGTGGGCGAACTATCGAAAAGCGGCGTGAAGGGAATGGAAAAGGCGCGCGCTTCGATCGCTATGCGCATCAGGCGCGTGTGAGCGCGGCGACGACGCGTACCACGAGCGCGTCAGCAGACAACGGCTGTGACGTGCAGCGCTTTCATATCGCTGTCGCGACTGTCGCGCGCGTGCGAAAAGGGGTTTTTCTACAGCCTCAACGCTTGAGTTAAGGGGCGGCCCACCGTGGGGCGTGGGCAAAGCATAATGCAATGACGCTTTGACCGGGCCCCGCGGTGGGCGGTCCCCTTGAACGAATTGTTAGGCCGCGTTGCGCTCCAGGCCTTGTATCAAGCCGAGCACAAGATTGTTCAGGTGTGTGGAATCCGCAGCTGACTAGCCAATACGATGCTCAGAACAATTAGGCAGCTCGCAGTACTCAATCGAACTAATTGGGGCCTAGAGAACTTCCATTTCTGTAGCTTTCGGCCTATGAACAAGAGGATGACGCACAAGATCGCGAACCCTATTGAGAGAATGCACAGACCTCCAACGTAAATTACGAAGGCGACCGCCGCATTGAAATTCTCTAGCGTATAGGGGCGTGAACCAGAGTTCCAAATAGACACTACAAAGGAAAGCGCAGCAACGAAGGAAATAGCACTCAAACTGAGAGTGACGTAGTCCATCAGTCGAATTAATTTTTGCGTGAAGGATTCTTGGTGTTCCTTGAACATAAGTTTCCGTCGGTCTCGATTGAAGGGCCTAACTACTATTCGATTGTGAAGTGAGATGTATTCCTGCAGCCTAATCCCGAGTAACGGCATTTTGCTGTAGGCAACTTCGCACAAAAATCAACGGATTGCGCCGCTGGTGGAGTGTATTCCCGCCACCTAATCTCGCAGCCTTTGCAGGAGGCGGCGATGGCGCTCGGGCGATGCTCTCATCCAAAGGCGGTGGCGGCAAGTCAGGTGGCAAATCAGGCGTTGATGCCGCGGCAGCCGCGTTTGCTGGATGAGCTGCGCGCGCGAGTGCGCCGTCTAGGCTTGGCGATCCGCACCGAGGAAGCCTACGTCGGCTGGGTGCGGCGTTTCATTCTCGCCAACGGCAAGCGGCATCCACGCGACATGGGTGTGCGTGAGGTAGAAGCCTTCCTTACCACGTTGGCGACACACGATCATGTTGCTGCCTCGACGCAAAACCAGGCGCTGTCCGCATTGCTGTTCCTGTATCGCGAGGTGCTTGGGCAGGAGCTGCCGTGGATGGAAAATATCCGGCGTGCAAAGAAACCGGAGCGGCTTCCGACGGTGCTCACGCGGGATGAAGTGACGGCACTGCTCGCGCAGATGAGCGGCATAACCTGGCTGATGGCGGCATTGCTGTATGGCGCTGGTCTGCGGCTCATGGAGTGCGTGCGATTGCGCGTGCAGGACGTCGACTTTGCGCGCCGTGAAATCACGGTACGCCAAGGCAAGGGCGGCAAGGACAGGCGCACGATGCTGCCGGCGATCGCCGCCGACGCGCTGCAGGCGCAGTTCGCCGAGGCGAAGCGCTTGCACGAGCGGGATTTGGCGGCGGGCTTCGGAGCGGTCTGGCTACCGCATGCACTCGATCGCAAATACGTGAATGCCGCGCGTGACTGGGCATGGCAATACGTGTTTCCCGCGAGTGTGCGCAGCATCGATCCACGCAGCGGCGCGGAACGTCGTCATCATCTGGACGAATCCGTCTTGCAGCGCGCGGTGAAGGTGGCCGTGCGGCGCGCCTGCATCGTCAAGCCGGCGACGTGCCACACACTGCGCCACAGCTTCGCGACGCACTTGATTGAAGCAGGGCAGGACATCCGCACGGTGCAGGAGTTGCTCGGGCATGCGGACGTGAGAACGACGCAAATCTACACGCACGTGCTCAACCGTGGAGGTCACGGTGTGCTGAGTCCGCTGGACCGCTGATTCGCAGAATGGACGCCTGGAACGACGCGCACACTGCCGCTCGCTCGCGCAGAACCGATTCCTGCTTGAACATGCTCCGATATCGAGCAATGACGTTGCGCATCGCGGCATCGCTTGCTGCATCGTCGCCATGCACGAGAATCACGATGCGGCTGGCCTCGCCGATGCTCACGCCATCCATGCCGCGCCACCGACCGTGCGCATCGAGCATCGTGTAGCCGCGCGGAAACGCGGGCAGCAGGATTTCGTTTTCGAATCGCTGCCACGCGGCTTCGTCGACGTCGCCGCCGCCGGGAATCGAGCGACCGAAGTAGAGCGTGTCGCGTGTCGCGAGCTGCTCATCGAGGCGGCAGCCGAGCGGGTGTTCGCGCACCCAGTCGAGCTTGCAGCCGGCGAGCGTGAGCGCAAGGCCGGCAGCGCACACGAAGGCTGCCGGCCGTGTGCTCACTTCAGGTTCGCTTCGAACAGCTTGTAGATGCGTTTGTATTCGTCGAGCCACGAGTCGGCATGCACGAAACCATGGCGTTCGAGCGGATAGCCGGACAATTCGAAGTTGTCCTTGTGCAGCTCGACCAGCTTCTGGAACAGACGTACCGAATCCTCGAACAGCACGTTGTCGTCGATCATGCCGTGCGCGATCAGCAACGATCCTTTGAGGCCATCGGCAAATTCGATCGGCGACGAGCGCTCGTACGCGATCGGATCGTCTTTCGGCTCATTGAGGATGTTCGAGGTGTATTCGTGGTTGTACTGCGCCCAGTCGGTGACCGGGCGCAACGCGGCACCGGCCTTGAACACGTCGGAGGCGCGGAACATCGCCATCAGGGTCATGAAGCCGCCGTAAGAGCCGCCGTAGAGGCCGACGCGCTGCGGATCGACCGACGCATTCTTCTCCAGCCAGTGCACGCCATCGATGAGGTCTTCCAGTTCCGGATGGCCCATCTGGCGGTAGATCGCGGTACGCCAGTCGCGGCCGTAACCTTCGCTCGCGCGGTAGTCCATGTCGAGCACGACATAGCCGTGTTCGTTGAGCAGGCTGTGGAACATCTGCTCGCGAAAATAGTAGGGAAATTGTGCGTGCACGTTCTGCACGTAGCCCGCTCCATGCACGAACAGCACGGCCGGGTACTTCTTCGATGCGTCGAAATCCTTCGGCTTGTACAACTTCGCGTAGATCGGTTGCTGCGCATGCGTCGAGGGAACCTGCACCACGTCGAGCGCGGGCCACGTCTGTGCCTTGTACTCGGGCGTGCGCGTGTCGGTCAGCTCGCGCGCGGTCGCGCCGCCGTCGCTGCCGACGACCGCCAGTTGCGCCGGCACATAGG
>JBDSBK010000037.1:0-2554 GCA_039921645.1 Dokdonella sp. | reverse complement strand
TCCTCGGTGCGCGTATTCACCTGCGGCGCGAAGCCGAGCGCGACGATCTCGGCGCGGCGGCGATCCGCGTTGCCCTGGTCGCGGAACAGGCCCAGCGAGATCGTGTTTTGCTGATCGCCCGCGGTGACGACGTAGTAGTCGCGCACACCCTTCGCCGACAGCGCGCGTGCCGAGCCCAGCGCCAGTTCGCGCGACGCGGCTGCCGGCAGATACACCCAATACCCGCGTGCCTGGGTCGCATGCGTCTCGCGGATGCGGATGCGTTTGGTCAACGGCGTCAGCGCATTCATCGCGGCGCGTGTGTCGGCCTGGGTCGGAAACGGGCCGATTGCGCGGCATTTGTCGTTCGCCAGATCCGCGCGGCTCTCCGGCGCGCTCGCCAGTTCCGCGCTCGCGGCGTCGCCGCCGCCTTCGCGTTCGGCCAGCAGCGCAAGCTTCGGCACGCCGGGATCGGTCGCCGGCAGCGCCGTCGACTGCGGCCGATGCGCGAACGCGAGCCAGCATGCGCCGCCGATATTGAGCGCAAGCAGCAGCATGAAGAGGGCGCGGACGAACATGGCGGCGAGGATGAGGTTTCAGTGATGCAGGCAGGGCATTCTAGCGGTCTTGCGCGAACGCTTCCGCCCACAGCGCGAGTCCGTGCAGGACCAGGTCGTGCGCGCGCTCGACGGGTGCGATCAGCGCTTCGATCTCGTCGCCGCCGCCACCGCTCAAGACAAGGGCCGCAGGCACGCCCAGACGCTGTGCGAGCGTCGCGCGGAAGCGATCGATCGCCCCGGCGGCAGCGTACAGGGACCCGGTAACGACGGCGTCGGCGGTGGAACGCGGCAGGTCGCGACAGTGGCCATCGGCGACATCCACGCGTGCCGTACCGGCAAGCACGGCCGCGCGCATCATGCGCGGGCTTGCGACGATGAGGCCGCCCAGATGGATCCCGTCGGCGTCGATTGCATCAACGGTCAGCGCGGTGCCCGCGCTCACGAGAATCTGCAGCCGCGCGTTCTGCGCGTGCGCGGCGGCGAGTGCGAGAAAACGGTCGACGCCGAGGCGCGACGGTTCCGCGTAGGCGTTGCGCACACCGAGCGCCGCTGCAGGACTGCGCACGAATTGGGCGCGCACCCCGAAGCGCTCGTGCAGAAAGGCCGCCAGTTCCTGATCGCGCGCCGGCGCGACCACGCTGGCGACGAAAATCGCGCCGACGCGTCCGAACTCGGTCCATTCGGTGCGCAAATCCAGCGCGAGCGGCTTGTCGACGTGGGCGAACACGCCGCCAGGACGCATGCGTCCGGCGACGAGGGCGGCCCATTTGAGGCGCGTATTGCCGAGATCGATCAGGAGATTCACGCGGTCCCCCGGATGCTGACTTCGCCACTGTCGACCGCGCGCTCGCCATCGGCAAACGTCACGCGCAGGGCGCCGCGCGCGTCGACGCCGCGCACGATGCCCTCGCTGCGGCCGTCGCTGCGCAACACGCTCACGCGGCGATCGCGCAACACGTCGCGCTTCGCGTAATCGTCGGCGAATCCCGCAAAGCCCTCGAGCGCAAAACGATCGAGCGCCGCGACCAACCGCGTCAGTACCTGCGCGACGACCGCGTTGCGCGAGGGCGGCTGACCGTCGGCAAGCGTCGCCAGATCCATCCACGGCTGATCGATCGCGGCAGCGGTACGTGCGCCGAGGCGAACATTGACGCCGACGCCGATCACCGCGTGGCACGGCCCGAGCGCGTCGCCGCCCAGCTCGACGAGGATGCCGGCGAGCTTCGCCCCGCGCGCGAGAATATCGTTCGGCCATTTGAGACCGACGTCCGGAATGCCGAGGTCTTCGAGCGCCTGCACCACCGCGATGCCGACGACGAGGCTGAGACCCGCCAGCGACGCCATGCCGCCCTCGAAACGCTGCAGCAGCGACAACGCAATGCCGCCCCCGAGCGGCGTCTGCCAGGCGCGGCCACGACGACCGCGACCCTGGGTCTGGATTTCGGCGACGCAGGCGACCGCATCGCGCGGGTCGTCAGCGGCCCGGCGCAGCAGCTCGCTGCTGGTCGAGTCGAGCTGCCAATGCACGGCGACCTCGCCCAGCCGGGCGCGCACGAGCGGTGCGAGCCGGTGCGCGATCTGCAATCCGTCCAGCAAATCGATCGGTACGTCGAGGCGATAACCGCTGCCAGGAGGCGCGGAAACGCCGAGACCCAGCTCGCGCAAACGTTCGATCTGTTTCCAGACCGCGGCGCGCGTCACGCCGAGTTTGTTCGCCAGCACGTTGCCCGAATGTGCCTGTCCGTCCGCCAGTTTGCCGATCAACGCAGCCAGCGCGGGGTCGCGCCGGCCTGTGCCTGACGGCTTCGGCGATTTCTTCGGATCTGGGGCAGCGGCCACGGCGCAGTTCAGGAAATCGGGGTCAGTGCAGGAGTGTAGCGGCCATGCGTGCCGGCATTCGATGCCGCACGCAACCTTTCGTGCCCGCAGCGCATCTGAACAGGGCAACGCGCCTCGGCAGGGTTGCTGTCCGCACTGTCCGCAGGTGTCCGGCGGACACCTCGCGCGACGTCGTC
>JBDSBK010000036.1:0-4428 GCA_039921645.1 Dokdonella sp. | reverse complement strand
GCCGATGAAGACGTGCGCAACGGCGCCTACGGATTGAGGCCGGGCAGCTTCATCGCGGTCGTCAATTCACGCGACCACCGTACGGACCTGATCGAGTTCGAAAGCGTGGACGGGCGCGCGACCTCGCGGCGAGTCGTGGCCCACGATGTGGGCAGGGCCGATCCCGACCGGGTCAGCGATGCGATCTACTTCACGCGCATCGCGAGTGCGGGACTGTTCAAGCTCGACGGCAGCTCGGGCAAGGAAACGCTGGTGACGGCGAACATCTACCCCTCGCATCTTGATGGCTGGAGGGTTCGCGACGGGCGTGTCCTTACCATCGAGCCGCGGGCAACCGGGCCGAGTGAGATCCATGCGCTCGATCCCAACTCGGGGACCGACGAGCGACTCGCCGTGATACCGAGCTCACTCGGCGATCTCAACTTCGGGATCGCTCCGGACGGTCGCAGCGTCGTGATATCGCGCGTTGTCATCGAGGACAACGACGTCGGCGCCATCGATTTGCCCCGGCGCTAAGGGACGCGCTGCAGCGCGATCAAAAAAAACGTGTGCGCTGGGCAGTGCAGCGCAAGACACGCGCATTCGCCGACGAAAAAAAACCGGCTTGTCGCCGGTTTTTTTTTGCGAACATCCGCGCCCGATCACCGACGCGACGACACCGGTCTTAGCGGCTCGACTGCTTGCGATGATCGCCGGGGCGGCTCTTGCTCTGCGGACCGGCCGACGGCTGCGGGTCCAGATCGTTGAGCAATGCGCGCAGATCGACGGAGACCGTCGCACCATTGCCGGCGATATCGAGGGCCGCCATCGAACGCTTGGACAGTGCTGCGCGGTCGACATACAGCTCGCGATCCTGCTCGGGCGGTCGCGTGGTGCTGCACAGGTTTCGGTTCAGGCGCAGCAGGCTGGTACCCGAACGCTGCCACGGATGGGCAGGTGACAAGCGCTTGACCATGACGCTGTCGAGCTTGACGAGCACGGTTTCTTCGCTGATTTCAGTGCAGCGGCCAATGCCGATATCGTATGACATAGAGCTGTATATCCTTGATATAACGAGAAATTCCAGCACTCGCGAGCGGCCGGAGCGAAACCTTGCAGGGGGCGTGGTGCGGAGTCGGCGAGCGCCAAACACCCTATTATGACAGGGCTGGCGGAAAGATTCTGTTACTTGGCCACAAAAACAAGCCCTTTGGCGTTCAGGACCGCGACTTTCTGTTCAGATAGGCCGCAATGGGCGTGGCCAACGCGGATGGCGATTTCATCCAGGCAAAATGGTCGGCGGGGACATCGCCCAGGTCATTGGGTCCGATCAGATCGATCCAACGAGGCGCCTTCGGCATCTTCCCGAGCAGCCATTGCAGCGATGGCAATGGCGCGAGCCAGTCGTTCTGCAGGCGTAGCGCCAGTATTGGCAATGTCAGCGCATGCAGTGCCGCATCGAGATCCCGATCGATTCCGTCGACTGCGTAGCGCCCGCTGCGTGCGCTGCGCGCCCAGTCCGTCATGACGCCGCGCGCCTCGTTGCCCGCAAAGCGAAGCCGGCGCCCCGGGAAATATCCACGCACCGCCGCAATGGCCGGCACGCATGCCGCGAAGAAACCGATCAGCCACGGCCTCGAAAATCTGCGCCAATACGGTGAGCCGCTCGCGATCAGGAGCAAGCCCGCATGATCGCCGCTGTGCACGCTTGCGTACAACGCAGCAAGTTGGCCGCCCAGACTATGTCCGCCGAGCCAGATGCGCGCGTCGGGCCATGCGCTCCGCAGCTCCGAGACACTCGCCGGGATATCGAGCGCGAGGAGTTCGCGATATCCCCAGTTTGACGCACGCCGCGCGCGGCGATCGCTCGAGCCGATGCCGCGCCATTCGTGCAAGGCGACGGCGATGCCCTGCTCAGCCAGCACCTGACCGAATGGCAGATAGTTGCGCGCTGCCACGCCAAGAGCAGGCAACCACAACACGACATCGCGCACCTGCGTGACTGGATCGATCAAGCACAGATCTGCCGAGGTGCCATCGGCAGAGGTCACGCGCGTCGTCCGCACCATCGGAACCATTGCGGCACTCGCCAGCGCCGGCTCACGCATCGCGCAGCGCGCCTGCAGGCATCGCGTGCGCTGCTTCATGCGCCGGCGCATGCATGCCAACCGATTCGTACCAGGGCTCATGGTCGAAGATCAACAATCGCGGACCACGCCGATTCACCTTGGAAAAGACCGCAAGGACGGGATCCGCCATGACCGGCAGGGTCACGCTGAGATGGCCGGCGTTCCAATCGATGGCCAGCGCCTGCTCCTGCGAACCGGTCGCCTGCGCCTGCGTATGCGGCAGCTGTATACGCCAGCGGCGGATGTCGCTGCGGGTCGCGACAACCAGCAGCAGTTCGTGCCGACGATGCACGCGAGCTCGATACGGAATGAGGATCGTCGGCGCACCATGCGGCGCCGGCATCACCGAGTGTGTGAGTTCGAACTCCTCGATGCGTGCCGCCAGAGCGATCAGGCGACGCCGGCTCAGCGACATCTGGCTGGTGTATGCCTGCATCGCCCATTGTTTGCGTCGTTGCCGTTCGGTGTCGGCCTCGCCGCGATGCTCAGGTACATTCGTCTGCGACGCGTGCACGACATAGCCGAGGCGCATGCACGCGGATCCGCTGCGCAGCACGGCGAGTTCCAGCATCACGCGCAAGGCGCTGTGATCGGGATGACGATCGGCCAGCGCGGGAAGCACCAGATGCGTCGGCGCATATGCAGAAATTTCCTCGACCAGCCGATCCACTGCGCGATCGTCGCGCATGAGGCTATCGGTCAATCCCTGGTCGGGCCAGCTGAGGAAATGCGCGTCGTGCCGAGCGTCGAGACCGAGCCGGCTCAGCGCATCCGCGGCCTCACGGCGGCGGCGCGCACCCCAGCGTGCGCGCTCCGTGTCGCCGATGCGCCAACGCCGCTCCAGCCAGCGCTGCGGCCAGGGATTGTTGTCGCCGTCGGTCACGAACACGACACGCACGTTGGCGCCCGCCGTGTGCGCGGTCTGGATCAACTCGCCGGCAGCCAAGGTCTCGTCATCGGGATGCGGTGCGAATACCAGCAAGCGGTCGGTTGCGCAAAACGACGGCGCCTTCATCGATCATCGATCCTCGCCAACCCGAACATCGGCAATTCGATCTGCATCAGGGGAGATGCAGCCTAGCGCAAGTCCGGCAGGCATGGCTGCTGCCGAACGTCCCGATGAACGGAAGCGGCGAATCGGTTCACATGGCTTTGCGGCGCGCATCATCGACGCTGACGGCATCAGCGCGGCGCCGGATGACGCACCTGACCCTCGCCGCGCACGACGAAACGCTCGATCGTCAGGGCCTCCGCTCCCATGGGCCCGTATGCGTGCAGGCGTGTGGTCGAAATACCGATCTCGGCACCGAGGCCCAGCTCGCCGCCGTCGCTGAAGCGCGACGAGGCATTGACCATCACCACCGCCGAACGCAGCGCCGCAACGAAGCGGGCAGCCGCTTCTTCACTGCGTGTCGCGATGACCTCGGTGTGGTCGGAGCCGTGCTGGCGGATATGTGCGATCGCGGCATCGATGTCGTCCACGATGCGCACGGCGAGGATGAGGTCGAGGAACTCCGCGGCATAGTCGGCCTCGCTTGCCGGACTCAGGCCATCCACGAGGGCACGGCTTCGATCGCAGGCGCGCACGTCCACGCCATGTTCGCGCAGTCGTGCGATCGCGACGGGCAGGAACGCCGCCGCAATGTCGGCATGCACGAGCAGTGTTTCCAGCGAATTGCAGACCGCCGGCCGCGTCGTTTTTCCGTCGATCAGCAGCGCTACCGCTCGATCGATATCGGCGCTCGCGTCGACGTACAGATGGCAGACGCCTTGGTAGTGCCGGATCACCGGCACGCGCGCGTGCTCGGCGACGAAGCGAATCAGGTCGGGGCCGCCGCGCGGAATCGCCAGATCGACGAGATCGCTCAGTTGCAACAGTTCCAGCACCGCCTCGCGACGCAGGTCCTCGACCAGGGTGATCGCAGCCTCGGGTAGATCGCAACCACGCAACGCGCTACGCAACGCCGATGCAATGGCGCGGTTGCTGTTGAAAGCCTCCGAACCTCCGCGCAGCAGAACCACGTTGCCGGCCATGAAACACAAGGCTGCTGCGTCCGCGGTCACGTTCGGCCGCGACTCGTAGATCATTGCGATCAGGCCAAGCGGAACGCGCATGCGTTCGACAACGAGGCCATTCGGGCGTACCTCGCTTCGCGTGACCGCACCCACCGGATCGGGCAGATCGCCAACCGCGCGTACCCCGGCAGCGATATTCGCGAGCCGCGCGGGATCCAGCCGCAGCCGGTCGATCATCGCTTCGTTGCGACCCGCCGCGCGCGCCGCCTCGACGTCGAGCGCATTCCCGGCGAGGATCTCGTGT
>JBDSBK010000035.1:0-6342 GCA_039921645.1 Dokdonella sp. | reverse complement strand
CAAACTCGGAATCCTCGACCGCTCGGGTCGTGCGATCCGCCAATCGTTTGTACCTGCAGCGCGGTTTCAGGGAACGCTGGGGGTTTTTCTGATCTTCATGGTCAGGAAGAAAGTACGCGCATTCGTGCGCGGACTTTTCACCAGGAGTTTTCCAAATGTCTTTTGAAACACTCGGGCTTTCGCCCGCGTTGCTGCGCGCGCTCGTCGAACAGGGTTACACCGCGGCTACACCGATTCAGGCTCAGGCGATTCCGGTCGCCTTGCAGGGCCGCGACCTGCTCGCTGGCGCACAGACCGGCACCGGCAAGACGGCGGCGTTTTCGCTGCCCCTGCTCGACCATCTCTACGTCACCAAGCGCGGCCAGGCCATGCCGAAGACGCCGCGCGCGCTGGTGCTGACGCCGACACGCGAACTCGCTGCGCAGGTTCACGAAAGCGTGCGCGCCTATGGCAAGCATCTCGGTGTGCGCGCGACGACCATCTTCGGCGGTGTCGGCATGCAGCCGCAAGTCGATGCACTGCGTCGCGGCGTTGAAATCGTCGTCGCCACGCCGGGCCGCCTGATGGACCACATGGAACGGCGCAGCGTCAATTTGTCGAATGTCGAAGTGCTGATCCTCGACGAAGCCGATCGCATGCTCGACATGGGCTTCCTGCCCGCGATCAAGCGCATTCTCGCGGCGTTGCCGCGACAGAATCGCAAGACATGGCTGTTCTCCGCCACGTTCGCACCGGAAATCAAGGCACTCGCCGGCGAGTTCATGCGCGATCCGGTCGAGATCCAGGTGGCCAAGCCGAACAGCGTCGTCTCGACGGTCACGCACCGCATCCACCCGGTCGATGCGGCGCGCAAGCGCGACCTGCTGTTGCACCTGCTGATGAACGATGCACGCCAGACCCTGGTGTTCGGCCGTACCAAGCACGGCGCCGACAAGCTCGCGCAGATGCTCGAGAAAGCCGGCCTGCGTGCCGCCGCGATCCATGGCAACAAGAGTCAGGCGCAACGCACGCGTGCACTCAAGGACTTCAAGAGCGGCAAGGTATCCGTGCTCGTCGCGACCGATATCGCTGCACGCGGTCTGGATATCGATCAGCTGCCGATGGTGATCAACTACGATCTTCCGATGGTGGCCGAGGATTACGTGCACCGCATCGGCCGTACCGGCCGTGCCGGCGCCGAAGGCCTTGCGATCTCGCTGGTCTCCAGCGACGAGGAAGGTCTGCTGCGCGATATCCGCCGCATGTTGAAGCAGGAGATCGCGATCGAACCGATCGCCGGCTTCGAGCCGACGCGTCCGTTGCGTGTCGACGGCACCTCGCGACCGACCCAGAATCAGCGTCCGCCGCAGCGTCATGCACGTCGCCCGCACGTCAGCAACGGCACTGAAGCGCATCCGGGTTCGCGCAACAAGAAGCCGCAGCAGCGCAACGGTGGCGGTCAGCGCTACTCGCGTCCGGCCTGAGCAATACCCAGGCAGCGATGCGGCCCGATGGCCGCATCGCTGCTGCTTCATAAAACTTTACCTGCGCGACAAAAGCCGCCAACCGGCGCCGAGCAGACTCCTTATCGGGCACCCGCCCTCATTCAAGGAGTCCTGCTGATGAACATCTCCCACCCATCCACGTCCACCCCGCGTCGATACTTCAAGCGCGCTGCAGCGCTCGCGTTGCTGGCGGGCCTTGCCATCACCGCCGGCGTCACCGCCCTCGCGCAAAGCGCCGGTTCCGCGGGCTGGCATCACCACGCGGCCATGACCGCCACGGACGTCGACACGCATGCCGACGACATGCTGCGGCACATCTTTGCCGAGATCGATGTGACCGATGCGCAGAAGGCGCAGATCGAGCCTCTCGTGAAACAGGCCATCGCCGATTGCCTGCCGTTGCACCAGCAGTTCCATGCAGCGCACGCCGCCGTGCTGGCACTGCTCGGCGCCGATACCGTGGACCGTGTCGCGATCGAGAACCTTCGAGCCGACAACCTGCGCCTTGCCGATCAGGCCTCCAGGCGCATTACCCAGTTAATCGCCGACATCGCCGACGTGATGACGCCGGTTCAGCGCAAGGCGCTCGTCGCGCGTCTCGCCGCGCATCACGCCGAAATGGAAGGATGATCGCAACGCCTCGCCATCGAATGCCGCGCTCGCTACAGTGCGTGTCGACATGGCCGAACGCATCCTGATTGTCGAAGACGACCCCCGCCTCGCCGAGATGCTGCACGAATATCTCGGCCAGGCGGGATTTCGCGTAAGCCTTGCGGCGTTCGGCAGCAGCGCACTCGAACAGCTGGCAACGAGCGAGTTCGACGCCCTCGTGCTCGACCTCGGCTTGCCGGACATGGACGGCCTCGATCTGTGCCGCCTGCTGCGCGCGAAATCCGATACGCCGGTACTGATGCTGACCGCGCGCGGCGATGCGACCGATCGCATCGTCGGGCTCGAACTCGGCGCCGACGACTACCTTCCGAAACCTTTCGAACCGCGCGAACTGCTCGCGCGCCTGCGCGCGATCCTGCGTCGCCGGCGCGGCGAAGCACCGATCGACCGACCGCTGCAATTCGGGCGGCTCGAAATCGATCGTGCGGCGCATGCGTTGCGCGTCGACGGTCATCCGCGCAGCGTGACCAGCTACCAGTTCGCGCTGCTCGTCGCGCTCGCCGAAAACGCCGGCCGCGTGTTGTCGCGCGAGACCTTGATGGATCTCGTCAAGGGCGAGCAGCTCGACGTCTTCGACCGATCGATCGACGTGCATGTCTCGCGCATCCGCGCGGCCATCGAAGACGATCCGAAACTGCCACGTCGCATCATCACCGTGCGCGGCGCAGGTTACGTGTTTGCGCGAGCCCAGGACTGACATGTCACGCCTTTATCTGCGCTTCTATTTCGCCCTGCTCGGCAGCCTGTTCGTGTTCGCCGTCATTGCCGGTTGCGTCTGGCACATGTTCATCGAGCCGGCGCAGCACGACAACGGCATCGGCGAGCGACTCCTGCAGAATGCACTGGCACCCGTCACCGCGCCGGCGGAGCAACAACAGGCTGCGCTGCGAAATCTGGTGGCCGGAGTCGACATCGACGTTGCGCTGGTCGCGTCAAGCGGGGCCCGCGTTGCCGCTGTCGGCAAACCCTTGCCGATCGCCGCGGATGGTCGCTCGTTCACGACGCCGCATTCGCATGCGGGGGGCATGAACTGGACGGTCCGGCTGCCGGATGGGCGCCGCCTGTTTGCGAACATGCCGATGGTCGACGGTCACCCGGAATACGTGCTGCTGCTGATGCTGCTTGCGATCGCACTCACCGTCGGCGTGGCGGCTTATCCGATCGTGCGGCGACTCGCGACACGCCTGGAGAGACTCCAGGTCGGTGTCGAATCGCTCGGCGCCGGTCATCTGTCGACACGCGTCGCGGTCGAAGGCCGCGACGAAGTCGCACGTCTCGCGCAGAGCTTCAATCGCGCCGCGAGCCGCATCGACGAACTCGTCGGCGCGCACAAGTCGCTGCTCGCGAACGCATCGCACGAGTTGCGCACGCCGTTGACGCGCATCCGCATGGCGGTCGAACTGATGAAGGAGTCGGCCGAGCCTGCGCGCAAGAGCGGGCTGAACCAGGACATCGCGGAACTGGATTCGCTCATCGACGAAATCCTGCTCGCGAGCCGTCTCGACGCCGTCGCCGAGACCGAAGTGAACGAAGACGTCGATCTGCTCGCGCTGGCCGCGGAAGAATGCGCGCGCTATCCCGAAGCGGAACTCGAGGGCGTACCGCTCACGTTGCGCGGCGACACGCGGCTGCTGCGTCGCCTGCTGCGCAATCTGCTCGAAAATGCGCGGAGGCATGGCGTAGCGCCAACCCGGATCACGCTGCAAACCTCTGCGCGTGGCATCGAAATCGTCGTGAGCGATCAGGGTCCTGCCGTTCCTGCGGAACAATGCGAACGACTGTTCGCGCCTTTCTACCGGCGCAGTGGAGGAGTCGAATCGGTCGGGACCGGACTCGGCCTCGCTTTGGTCCGACAGATCGCGCGCCGACACGGCGGTGACGCGCGCTGCGAGCCGACGCCGGATGGACGGCATCTGCGTTTCGTCGTGACGCTCGCACCGACGCAGTGAATGGCAGTCCAGGCGCTTATTTGCGCACCTTCAGACACGGCGCGACGATCCCTTCGACGGCCTCGCGCCGGTCTCCGAGCACGATCTCGACTTCGAGCGCTGCACCCTTCTTCGGCGAATCGACGACGAGGCGAAGCGGTTGGGTGCCGATGTCGAGATAGCGCCGCAACAGGCGCTTGAAGCTGGACGCGTTGGCCGAATCGCTCGTGGCCGCGAGCAGAAAACCATCGCCATCCACGCCATACCAGCCGGAGATGTTGCCCTTCGCCGCGGTCGGCTTTTCGCCGCCGAGGGACCACGTCGCGAGTGCGCGTTTCTCGCCGATGCCATCCGGCCCTTCGAAATCGACGAGCGGAAAATCCTTGATCGCTTCCGGCTCGGGCAGGATCACCGCAACCGACAATGCGCCGTCCTTGCCGGTGGTGCACATGAATTCGGCTTCGGCGCTTTTCAGCACCGTGCCAGCGACCTGCGCGCGCGCGCCAACGCGGGTCTTGATCGCGGCATCGTTCAAGCCTTCGGCCCCCTTGACCGCGGCAGCAGACGTGAATGCAAGCAAGAAACATGACGCCACAACGGATTGGACGGGAGAACGGGACGCATGCATGCACAGTACCTCTTTCACTTATCGGAGCCGCGGATTTGCCATAGGTTCGAGTGCCATTGAATCGGACGGAGCCATCCAGATGACGAATCCCGCCTGGCAGTACGAAGCGCAGCATATCGAAACGCTGGTCAAGGCGATCTACGCCTGCATTTCAGGCGCGGCCGGCGCGCCGCGCGACTGGGAACGATTCCGCTACCTGCACAGGCCCGAAGCCTTGAGTCTGCGTACGGTGATCGACGCGGACGGTCGTCCGCGCGCGGACGTGTTCGACGTCGAGTCCTACATTTCCAATGTCGCTCCGTTCTTCGCAGCCAACGACTTCTTCGAGATCGAGATCGACCAGCGCGTGCAGCGGTTCGGGCAGATCGCACACGTCTGGAGTCGCTACGAAGCGCGACCTGCTCCGGACTCGCCTCGGCTGTTGAAACGCGGCGCAAACAGCATCCAGCTGTTCAACGACGGCGCGCGCTGGTGGGTCGTCAGCACGATCTGGGACAACGAACGCGACGGACTCGCGTTCGACCTGTGGTGACCGCAGCGCGGCTCACTCCACGGGCGGGTCTTTGTGCAACGCGCGCTCGATGCGTCCTCCGAACGTCACCACCAACCCGCCCAGCAGCATCGTGATGAAGACCGGCACGTAAAGGCCCGCGCCGCAGGCAACGCCGAGCAGCGCGGTCAGCCAGATCGTCGCTGCGGTCGTCAGGCCACTCACATGCCGCATCTCCGGATCGCGCAGGATCACGCCGGCACCGAGAAAACCGATGCCGGTGAGTACGCCCTGGATCACGCGGCTCAAGGCGTCGTAGCGATGGGCATCGTCCTCGCCCACCGGCATCACCACGATGACCATCAGCGCCGTGCCCAGGCTGACCAGAGCGTGCGTTCGCACGCCGGCGGGCTTGTGGGCAAGATCACGGTTGAGACCGATCAGCCCGCCCACAAGGACCGACAGCCCCAGCCGCAGGGCGATCGCGAGCGTGATCATTTCTTCGGACATCGGCTGTTCCTGTGCGGGTGCGCTCCGATCTTGCGCAGGATTGCAGCGAGCCGCAACCCGTACCGATCGATGCGCCAACCTGCACTACTGGAAGCTGTTTGCAAAGATGAAATCTTCGTCGACGAGACGCACGAGGATCATGTCGGAATTGGACGGTGTCGCACCGCTCACGGGTTCGCTCGGGCCGGCCACGACCACGCGGCCGTTCTGCAATCCCATCGTCTTCACGCTTTCGAACACGGTTGTGGATCCACTGTCGCCCGGGTCGACGACCGAGGTGCCCGGGCCGATGGTGCCGAACGCGGGATCCAGCACGCCGGTCGGCGACAGGCGTGCAACGACCATGTCGCGGTCGACGTCGTTGTCGCGCAGCAACACCCCACCGACATACAGCTTGTCGCCGTCGACCGCTGCTGCGTTGCAGATCGCACCGTCAGTGATGCCACCGGTGAAATTGGTGAGGATGCGACCGTTGCCGGATCCGCCGAAGGAAGTGTCAGGGCTGAGATTGGCATCGAGCTGGTAGATCGCGCACTGGTGGAAGATCGACGAACTCTCTTCGGCCACGCCGACGATGGCGATCTTGCTGCCCGGCCGCACGACGATCGCGTTGCCTTCATCGGAGCCGCG
>JBDSBK010000034.1:0-5536 GCA_039921645.1 Dokdonella sp. | reverse complement strand
GAGCAGCCACGGCTGTGCGCGCATCTGCGCCGCACAATCGCGTAGTCCGGCGAGTATCTGCAAGGGAAACAAGACACCGGCCAGCAGCAGGATGAAGAACGGATTGCCCAGGCGCAAGGTCAATGGATGCAGGGCCGCTTGCCCGTGTGACAATGAGATCGAGCCGTTCCATGCCCAGAACGCGACAAACGCACACATCGGGATCGCATAAGGCGAAAATGGCAGGAGCAGTTCGCGCAGCGCCGCAACGCCACGCTCTCGAAATAATGGCCAAGCCGCAACCGCCACGACAAACCCTGCCCAGATCACATCGTTTTGGCGCACCAGTACAACACCGAGCAATGCCAGAGCGGACCACCAATGCCGGTCCGCCAACATTGCAACGACGGCCCAAAGGATCAGAGCGAGCGCGAGCACGTCCGTATAGACGAGGAAAAACAGCGGCGCCAGGATGGGCAAGGCCAGGAATTGCGCAGTCGCGAGCGACTCGGTGCCAGGCCAAAGGCGGCGGCGCAGGGCGAGGAAACCCGCCGCAGCCACAAGCCCGATTGCGGCGTTCACTGCGCGCGCGGCGCCGAGCGACTCGAGTCCGACTACGCGCAACGTCAGTGCAACGACGGCGTGATAGCCGGGGATCGTCGTCAGGTACTGATCGAGGACCCGCCACTCACCGTGCAGGAATAATTGGATCTGCGCGTAGTGATAAACCTCGTCGCCGCGCGTTGCGCCGGCGAACGAAAGGGCCATGGCAGCGGCGTATACGAGACCGATCGCAATACCGAGAATCAAGATTGTCGGACGCGATTCCGCCAGCGGTATCGGCGAATGTTGCTGCGGGCTTTGGAGCGGCAGAAAAACAGAGCCCCGGACATGCCGGGGCTCGTTTGAATCGGGTGTGCCTGCGTTCAATCCGCAGCCGCTTCAGCCGTATCGGTGCGCGGACGGTCGAGAAGCTCCACATACGCCATCGGCGCATTGTCGCCAACGCGAAAACCGCATTTCAGAAGGCGAAGGTAACCGCCCTTGCGCTCGCGGAAGCGCGGGCCGAGCTCGACGAACAGCTTGCCGACCGCTTCCTTGTCGCGCAGACGCGCAAACGCGAGGCGACGATTGGCAACGCCATCGACCTTCGCAAGCGTAATGAGCGGCTCGGCGACGCGACGAAGCTCTTTCGCCTTCGGCAGTGTGGTGCGAATCAGTTCGTGCTTGAACAGGGATGCTGCCATGTTCTTGAACATCGCTTCGCGATGACTGCTGGTGCGATTGAGTTTACGTCCGGATTTCCGGTGGCGCATGACGAATTCCTCGAATTTCAATTGTTATGGGAAAACCGGCAAAATCCGGATCCCCGCGGTTACCCGCTGTTTTGAGCCTACTAAACTCGGGCTCTTGTTGGTTGTGCGGCCAAGATGGCCGTTTCTGAAACTCGACAAAGGCGCTTTCGCGCCTTCTCGCGGTCAATCGGACCGTTGTTGCGATCAAGGATGATCGCGAATGTAAACCGTCAACCCAGCTGCATGCCGTGCACGAGACCCGGCGGTGGCCAGCTCTCCAGTTTCATCCCGAGCTGCAGGCCGCGCTGATACAGCACGTCCTTGATCTCGGTCAGCGACTTCTTGCCGAGATTCGGAGTCTTGAGCAGTTCGACTTCCGTCTTCTGCACGAGGTCACCGATGTAGTAGATGCTCTCGGCCTTGAGGCAGTTGGCCGAACGCACGGTCAGTTCGAGATCGTCGATCGGGCGCAACAGCACCGGGTCGACACCGCTCTTGTCGGTCTTCGCATCGGTGCTCTCGCGACGCGCGAAATCGCCGAACACGCTGATCTGATCCTGCAGGATCTCGGCCGCCTTGCGCACGGCTTCCTCGGCATCGATCGCGCCATTCGTCTCGACATCGAGGACGAGCTTGTCAAGGTCGGTGCGCTGCTCGAGGCGCGCGCTTTCGACATTGTAGGCAACGCGGCGAACCGGGCAGAACGATGCATCGAGCTGCAAACGACCGATCGGACGTGCTTCTTCGTCCGGCAGGCGACGCGCCGTCGCCGGCTGGTAGCCGACGCCGCGCGCAACCTTGAGACGCATGTTCAGTGAGATATCCTTGGTCAGGTGGCAAAGCACATGATCCGGATTGACGATCTCGACCGAATGATCGACCTTGATGTCGCCCGCCGTGACGACGCCCTTGCCCTTCTTGCTGAGCGTGAGCGTGGTCTCGTCGTGGCCGTGCATGCGGATGGCGACATCCTTGAGATTCAACAGAACCTCGATGACATCCTCTTGCAGACCTTCGAGCGTCGTGTATTCGTGCAGCACGCCATCGATTTCAACTTCGACGATCGCGCTGCCGGGAATGGACGAAAGCAGAACGCGACGAAGCGCGTTGCCAAGGGTGTGGCCAAAGCCGCGTTCCAGCGGTTCGACGACGACTCGAGCGCGGTCGGTGCCAATGCGCTCGACGTGGATGCCGCGTGGACGCAGCACGTTGGTTGACGATCCCGCCATATGACGTTGACTCCAAGAGTCCAGTCGGACCCTTAATAATGTGTTTGCCGCGAAAACCCGCTACAGCGAAGCGACTTACTTCGAGTAAAGCTCGATGATCAGGCTTTCGTTGATGTCCGACGGCAGGTCGGAACGCTCAGGCAGCGCCTTCAACAGGCCACTCGCCTTCTTCGCGTCCACTTCGATCCAGGTCGGCACCAGGTCCATCTCCTGCGAGACAGTCAGCGCTTCCTGCACGCGCAGCTGGTTCTTGGCGCGCTCACTCAGCGCAACCTCGTCACCCGGGCGCACCTGATATGAGGCCAGGTTGACCTTTTTTCCATTGACTCGGATCGCAGCATGCGAAACGAGCTGGCGTGCGGCGGCGCGGGTGACCGCGAAGCCCATGCGGTAGACAATATTGTCCAGACGCGACTCGAGCATGCGCAGCAGATTCTCGCCCGTATTGCCCTTCTGGCCCGAAGCCTTCTGGTAGTACGAGTGGAACTGACGCTCAAGCACGCCGTAGATGCGCTTGACCTTCTGCTTCTCGCGCAGTTGGACGCCGTAGTCCGAAAGGCGGCCGCGCTTGGCACCGCCAGCACCGTGCTGGCCGGGCTTCTGCTCCAGCTTGCACTTCGAATCGAGCGCGCGCGCGGGGCTTTTGAGACTGAGGTCGGCGCCTTCACGGCGCGCGAGCTTGCAGGTGGGTCCGATGTAACGAGCCATTTTCTCTAAACTCCCTTACACGCGACGCTTCTTCGGCGGACGGCATCCGTTGTGCGGGATGGGCGTCACGTCGATGATGTTGGTTACCTTGTAGCCGGCGTTGTTCAACGCTCGGACCGCGGATTCACGACCCGGGCCTGGGCCTTTGATGCGCACTTCGACCGTCTTCACGCCGTAGTCGGCGGCGGCGCGCGCTGCCTTGTCGGCGGCGACCTGCGCTGCAAACGGAGTCGATTTGCGCGAACCGCGGAACCCTGCACCTCCAGCGGTCGCCCAGGAAAGCGCGTTGCCCTGACGGTCGGTGATCGTGACCACGGTATTGTTGAAGGAGGCCTGCACATGGGCGACGGCATCCGTCACCACGCGCTTGATCTTCTTCTTTGCCTTGACTGCAACCGGCTTGTTCATAGGTCGAATTATTTCCTGATGGCGCGACGCGGACCCTTGCGGGTGCGAGCGTTGGTGCGTGTACGCTGACCACGCAGCGGCAAACCGCGGCGGTGGCGCAGGCCACGATAGGTGCCCAGATCGATCAGACGTTTGATCGACATGCCGACCTCGCGGCGCAGATCGCCCTCGACGCCGAACTTGGCGACCTCGTGGCGAAGCTTGTCGACTTCGGCTTCGGTCAGATCCTTGATCTTGGCGGCCGGATTAACGCCCGCTTCGACGCAGACTTTCTTCGACCGCGAACGGCCGATACCGAAAATGCTCTGCAGGCCGATGACGACATGCTTCTGAACCGGCAGATTGACACCCGCAATGCGTGCCATGCTTGTTGATCTCCAAAAACTACTTAAGTGCGCAGGGAACTTGACATTATATCCGGATTGCAGCAGCCAGGGAACCCCTGAGTGAACCCGCCGGTTTGTATCGTTTTTTGCTCAACGGCCGCGCAAATTCGCCTTCTTGAGCAGACTTTCGTACTGGTGCGAAACCAGATGTGCCTGAATCTGTGCGGTGAAGTCCATGACGACAACCACAACGATCAGCAGGGACGTGCCACCGAAATAGAACGGAACGTGCCAGGCGTTGCGCAGCAGATCCGGAACCAGACACACCGCGACCAGATAAAGGGCGCCGGCACCCGTCAACCGGGTCAGCACACCATCGATGTAGTCGGCGGTTGCCTTGCCCGGGCGCATGCCCGGAATCAATGCACCCGAGCGCTTTAGGTTGTCCGCGGTTTCCTGCGAATTGAACGTCAAGGCCGTGTAGAAATACGCGAACACGATGATCAGCAAACCATAGATCAGCATGTGCAGCGGCTCACCCGGACCCAGTGAAGCGGTCAGGACTTGCAGCCAGTGAATCTCGTTTGAATTGTTGAACCAGGTCGCCGCGGTCGCCGGGAACATGAGCAGCGATGACGCGAAGATCGGCGGAATAACGCCTGCCATATTGATCTTCAGCGGCAAGTGCGAGCTTTGATTCATGTATGCCTTGCCGGCACCACCTTGGCGTCTGGCATAGTTCACGGTGATGCGGCGTTGGCCGCGTTCCATGAAAACGACGAATGCAGTAATTGCCAGCACCAATGCAAAGATGATCAACACGCGAATGATCGGTATCTGGCCACTTTGCGCCATGCCAAGCGTGGTCACGACAGCTGCTGGCAGTCCCGCGACGATGCCGGCGAAGATCAACAACGAAATGCCGTTGCCGATGCCGCGCTCGGTGATCTGTTCGCCAAGCCACATCAGGAACATCGTGCCGGCCGTCAGGCCAACGATCGTGGTGAAGATGAAGCTAGGTCCTGGCGCGTAGACGATGCCGGTCTGCAGTTGCAGCATGGTGGCAACACCAAAGGACTGGAATATCGCCAGCGCAAGCGTGCCGATTCGCGTATAGGTGGTCAGCTTGCGCCGCCCCGACTCGCCTTCCTTTCGCAGTGCTTGCCAGCTCGGAACGACCGTCGCGAACATCTGCACGATAATCGAAGCGGAGATGTAAGGAATCACACCAAGCGCGAATACCGACATGCGCGCAAGTGCGCCGCCAGAGAACATGTTGAACATGTCCAGCAGCCCACCGGATTTGCCGAGTAGCTCCGCCATCTTCTCCGGATTGACGCCCGGCAGCGGGATGAACGAACCCAACCGATACACGACCAATGCACCGACAACAAACAGCAAACGCTGCTTGAGCTCGGTCAACTTGCCGAATGCTGCCAATGGATTGGACTGCGAAGATGCCACTCGCTTACTCCACGCTGCCGCCGGCAGCCTCGATCGCGGCTTTGGCACCCGCGGTCACGGCGATGCCCTTGAGCGTGATGGCGCGCTTGATTTCGCCTTTCTTGACGATCTTGGCAGTCAGCGAGCG
>JBDSBK010000033.1:0-5328 GCA_039921645.1 Dokdonella sp. | reverse complement strand
AACGCATGACTGAAGCCTATGACCGCACGGCGCACGTCGGCCTGCGTATCGGACGCCCGCCCCGTCGGATGGTTGTAGTTGAGTTCACCGTAACCCCACAGGCGCGTGCCCTCGCCTGGCCCCACGGCCGAACTCGCCGTTGCCACCGGCTGTGCTGCTGCGACGGCCGCGCGATCAGCCAGCGCGGGCGTCGCCGCCGTGACTGCAGGCGTTGCGGGCGTCGCCCCGACGACCGACGGCGCGCTGCGCAACTGACTTACTTCCGCACGCAAAGCGCCGACCTCGGCGCGCAGCGCATCGAGCTCCTTGCGCAAGCTTTCTTCATCCGCACGTGCCGGCGTGGCGGCAAGCAGGCCAGCCGTCAGGGCCGCCAACGGAAACGACGTTCGCAACATGGGGGTGTCTCCAGGATGTGTCAGGGCGACGCCGGCACGTTGCGCGCGGGATCGGAGGTATGCGTCAGCGGGTCGTAGCCGTCGGTGAGCGTGCCGAGGAACGCAATCAGGTCGTCGATCTCTGCATCGTTCAGACGCGGCGCCTCGCCCGGATGACGGTCGTACGGCACTTCACCGGTATTGACGTTGCGCTGCATCGCCGCAGGCAGGTCGTTGAATTTCTGCGCGACGCCGCTCGCATCCGGCGGATAGAACTCGCTCGCGTTCGTATCGCGCCGTACGTAGAACCGCACCGCATCGCGCAGGGTCGTGAACAGACCGTTGTGGAAGAACACGGGTCGCGTCGCGACATTGCGCAAGGTCGGGACCTTGAACGCGCCGCACAGATCGATGCGCTCGACCAGATCGAACCGATCCGGGCCGCACAGGCCGAGATCGAAATAGGCCGGATCCACATTCGCCGCAATGCTCGCATTGCGCGGCAGACCGAGATTGTCGTAGGTGTAGTCGGTGAACAGCGGTGGCGACCCGTCGCTGCCGCGCATGCTCGGGTGGCATCCGGCGCAATTGCCCTTGTCCGGTCGATTGAACAGCGCGAGGCCGCGCAGCTCGGGTGTCGACAATCGAATTTTTCCGCGCAGGAAATAATCGTATTTGGAATCGAACGGACGCAGCTCGGGTGCCGACTTCTCGAATGCCTCGATCGCAAACCGTGCGCGCAGGAACAGGCCTTCGGCATCGTCGAAAACGTCGGCGCCGAACAGCGTGCGGAAGTCCTCCGCGTACGTGGCTGCGCTCAGCTTTGCGGCGACGCTTGCGACATCGCCATTCGCCATTTCGTGCGCGGCAAGGAACGGACGCGCCGCTTGCTCGAGCAGGCTCGATGCACGTCCATCGCGATTGAAGCCCGCGGTCGGCGTACCTTCCTTGTCGAAGAAGAACGCGCTCGTCGCCATGTAGCGCAACGATGGCACGCTGCGGAAACCGGGCGCGTCGAGATTTGCACCACCGGACTGCACCGGTGCGGCATTCACCTGCGAATGCGCATGCGCCGGGTCGTGGCACGTCGCGCACGACATCCGGCCGGACGCCGACAGCGATGGATCGAGAAAGATCTTGCGACCGAGCGATGCCATGCTCAGCGCGGACCCCGCTGCAGGCGCATCGACAGCCAGCAGCATCGCGGTCGCAGCGGCCAGCAAGCCTGCACTGCGTCGCCATTTTGTGCGCGATCTGCTCGAGTCCGCGCAATCTGGATTCACGGCACAACCCCCTGCTGACGCGACGAGAAATGGACAGCGCTCGTCGACTTGATCGCTACTGAGAATGATTCGCAACTACAGTAACTTAACGAAAGCGGGCGCCCGCGTCAACGCGCGATGCCACGCATCGGCATGCGGATGACCTGCCGGCGCCCTGCCGGAACTGCGGCCGCGCCGGATCGCGGCCACCCTTGAACCAGGCGCCGGGCAAGTGTGCAAGGATTCTCCCCACACCCTTCGCCACGAACACGACGACATATGCGCATCCTGGTCATCGAAGACGACGCCGCCATCGCGGATGCCATTGGCGCGGCATTGACCAACGCCGGGCATGCGGTCGATCGCCTCGCCAACGGGCGCCAGGCCGACGCCGCGCTGCGCGACCATCCCTACGATCTCATCGTGCTCGATCTGGGTCTGCCCGACATCGACGGCATCGAGTTGCTGCGCCGCCTGCGCTCACGCGCGGATGCCGTGCCGGTCCTCGTCGCGACGGCGCGCGAGGAACTCGAAGAGCGCGTGCGCGCACTCGACCTCGGTGCGGACGACTATCTGGTCAAGCCCTTTGCGCTGCGCGAATTCGAAGCGCGCGTGCGCGCACTGCTGCGCCGACGCACGACCCAGGGCGTGCCCGAACTGCAGCTGGGACGATTGCGTCTCGATCTGCCGCGTCGGCGCGCCCAGGTCGACGACGCGCCGCTCGAACTCACGCCGCGCGAATTCGGATTGCTCGAGGCACTCGCCGCGCGCCTCGATCGCGTCATGAGCCGCGAACAGCTGGTCGACGCGTTGTGCAGCTGGGACACGACCCTCACCGACAACGGCCTCGACATCGCCGTGTATCGCCTGCGTCGCAAACTCGATGGCAGTGGCGTGCGCATCCGCACCGTGCGCGGACTCGGCTACCTGCTGGAAGCCGAAGGTGGCTGACCAACCGAGCCTGCGACGACGTCTGCTGCTTTTCCTCGCGCTGCCGATGGCACTGGCGTGGCTCGGCAGCGGCGCGCTGATCTACGTGCTCGCACTGCACTATGCGAACCTCAACTACGACCGTGCGCTGCTCGACGGCACGCATGCGCTGGAGAAGATGATCCGCAGCGAGGCGGGCATGCAGGACCTGAGTCCGCAGGCGCGCATCCTCATGGAATACGATTCGAGCGATCCCGGTTTCTATGCGGTGCGCAGCGTGCGTCACGGCGTACTCGCGTCGAACGCGGAGTTGCCGCTGAGCGAACCGCCACCGGCAATCGATGCGCCCGCGCGGCTGGAATCCATCGTTCGCGGCGGGCATTCGATGCGCATGGCGACCATCGCGCTCGCAGGCCAGGATGCCGGCGATACGATCATCATCACGGTCGCGGAAACGCTGCGCGAACGACGCGCGCTCGCGCGCGAAATCCTTGTCGGCAGCTTGCCGATCGTGCTGTTGCTGATCGCCCTGGTACTGGTGCTGGTCTGGTTCGGCGTCAGCCGTGGTCTGCGCCTGCTCGATCCGCTGACCGAGCAGATTGCCGGGCGACGCGCACGCGATCTCTCGCCACTCGATCAGAGTGTCGTTCCGGTCGAAATACGATCTCTCACGCAAACAATCGACGCGTTGTTCGCACGTCTGCGCGACCTGCTCGACGTGCAGGAACGCTTCATCGCCGATGCCGCACACCAGCTGCGCACGCCGCTGGCCGGACTGCGACTGCAGGCCGAGCGCGCGCTGGCCGATCCACGTCCCGACAGCGTTCGCGATGCACTTGTTCACGTCGAGCGCCTGTCCGCCGGGGCCGGTCGTGCGGCCGGCCAATTGCTCACGCTCGCACGCGCGCAGACGTCGACGCAGGAAGCGGTGCCCGCCACTGGCATCGATCTCGCCCGGCTTGCGCGCGACTACATCAGTGAACGCGTACCGGGTGCGATCGCGATGCACGTCGATCTGGGCTACGAAGGGCCAGCTCAGGGCGCCGAAATCGCCGGTGATCCGGTGATGCTGCGCGAGGCGCTGGTCAATCTTGTCGACAACGCACTCAACTATGCGGGCGCGAACAGTACGGTGACGGTATCGGTCCTGCGCGAGGTGCGCACGGTTGCTCTGGAAGTGGAAGACTCCGGCCCCGGCGTCGCAGAAGAATGGTGGCCGCGTCTGGGCGAACGCTTCTTCCGTCCACCCGGTAGCGATCGTGAAGGGTCGGGCCTCGGGCTTGCGATCGTTCGCCGCATCGCGGACCGTCACGGCGCTGCGGTGATCTTCGGTCGCGGTCGCGACGGGCTCGGCCTGCGCGTGACGTTGCGCTTCCGATCGCCGCAGGCGGAAGGCAACGCCTAGACAACCCTCGCCTTGCGATCGAGAAGCGTCTGCGGAGCGAGGCGCTGCGCGTGCGTCATCGTGTATCGCAATGACGCAGCCGCAATTTCATTTGACGGCCCTCGGATAGCACGACGCAGCGAATTCGAAATCGCGTTTGTCGATGTCGGCGCCGCCGACGATGGGCTTGCCGCTCGTGGTGATGTTTCCCGGTATCTGGTAGCACATGATCGAGTGCGGATCCGCATGGGCAGTGCCGAGCAACGAGGATTCCTCGAGCGGAGTGAGCACCTGTTGGCGCACCTCCGTCGGCGTCCATCCCTGCGTCTTGCCGAAAAACTTTATCGCCTTCGCCTGATCGATCTTCTTCACCAGCTCGCGCCGCATGTGCTCGTGCGGAAAACCCAGCGTGTGCCCCGTTTCGTGGCGTACGACGCGATGAAACTCCGACTCGGGCGTGGCCATCGTGAAACCTTCGAGATTCATTGTCGGTTCGTCCCGTGCAATCTCTAGAATCTCGGTTCCCAGATAGGACCAGTAGCCGGACATCGACGGCGGCGAATCGAGCCGCGCGATGCGGACCTTCGGATCCGTGCTGGAAGCGACGAATTTCACGTTCGCCGATTTCGCCCACGCATTCATGTGGAGAAGAATGCGCTTGCGCAAATTCGCGGGTGGATTGTCGAGAAATCCGACGCTGAGGCGAACGCCCGTCGCAGGCCAGCGGCGACCAACGACGATGGCAAGACGCAGACGCGCGGCGGGGCCACCTGTCACGAGATGGGCGCGCATGTTCGGCGAAGGATGATTCGCCGGATTGATCTCCAGCGCGCGCCTGGCAGCACCGACGAGCTTGCTGCCCGGAAGCGACTTCGGTGTGCATACGATGATCTTGTCCATGACGGCTCCCGTGTGATTTTCCTGTACCCCCGATGCGGCGGCAACGCCTACGACTTGCCCTCTTCCGCGTTGGCGCCCTGGCCGTGAATCGTCCTGAAATCCAGTCGCGCCGCACCCGATGGACCGGCATAGCTTGTTTCTCCGCGTCGGCGACGCACGTCGTCGACACGCCGGCGCACGATGAAACGAATCACGCCGTCCATGCCTACGAGTACGGTCGCTCCACCCACGAAGGTATTGCCTTTGCTGCGCCGCTCCTGCGTGATCTCGGCCACCAGCTCGCTGCGAGGCAAGCCATCGGTGTCGATGCGATGCGCATGCCGGATCGACTGGATCACGATCTCGCCAAAGGGGGGCTTGGGTTCGCGCAGGCCGAACGCGGCAAGGCGTTCGCTGCTGGCGACGACGAAATCGCCCAGCGCGCACGCCCTGCGTTGCAGTTCCCTGCTCGACGCCTTGCTCAGCCCGTCGTCGCTGA
>JBDSBK010000032.1:0-4517 GCA_039921645.1 Dokdonella sp. | reverse complement strand
GCGGCACCTTGTCGCGCCGTTTCGATGCCTCGTAGTTGGCCTGGGTCATGCGAATCGCTTCGTCGCCGCGTTGCAGGCTGACCAGCACGGAGGAATACAGATCAACGAACGGGCCGACAGTCACCGCACCGAGCCCGTCGCTGGCAATCGCGTCGTGATAGGCGCGTTCGAGCGGCGGCAAGGCATCGGCAGGTCGATCCAGATTGTTGTACACGACCGCGAGCACGTATTCGAGGCGCCGCTTCAACGTCATGTCACTGCGCGGATCGTCTCTGACGAAGCCTTGTGCCTGCTGCAGTTCACCGAGCGCCGCCGTGGATTGGCCGTCCGTGTCGAGCGCGCGCGCAAGTTCGATCTGCGTCTCGACGCGCAGGCGCGCGTCGTCGCTCTGCAAAGCCGATTGCCGTGCGCTGCGCATCAGGGTCAGGCCGCGCGGGTGATCGTCCATCGACAGATAGGCGCTGCCCATCGCCATCAGCATGCTGGCGCGCGCGACCGCATCGAGATCGGTCTGGGTATCGAGCCTGGCGACCGCTTGTTCGAGCAACTCGCTGGCGCGCGGGTTGCTGCCATCGTTGCTACCCGGATTGGCGGCCTTGAACACGCTGGTCATGAACTGGGCGACCGCGCGCGCCTTGTTTGCTTCGTTCTGCGCCAGCACTTCCTGATGACGTGCCTTGTCCGCCTGCCACAGCGCAAGCGCGAGGCCCGAAAGAATGCCCGCGAGCGCCAACGCCGCGAGAGCGGCGGCGAGCCAGTGCCGTTGCAGGAAACGCCCGGCACGATAACGCCAGTTGCCGCGACGCGCCGACACCGGCTGGTGTTGCAGATAGCGCTGCACGTCATCGGCGAGCGCTTCGACCGACGCATAGCGCTGTTCGGGTTCCTTGCGCAGCGCCTTCAGCACGATCGCATCGAGATCGCCACGCAGGTTCGCGCAGAGTTGACCCGGTTCGAGTACGCGAGCCTGCGCGAGCGCAATCGACTGCGCATCGCGCGCCTGTGCGAGCTGCGACGGCCGTGCCGGTTCATCGGTGAGGATCGCGCGCTCGTACGCCGCCGGCGTCGATGCGGTCTGGCCATACGGGCGTCGCCCGGTCAGCAGCTCGTAAAGCATCAGACCGAGCGCATAGACGTCGACGCTGGTGGTGACTGCGTCGCCGCGCACCTGTTCCGGCGCAGCGTACTCGGGGGTGAACATGCGCAGCGCAGATCCCGTCGCGTGCGTGCCTGGCGCGAGCAGGCGCGCGATGCCGAAATCGAGCAGCTTCACGTCGCCGTCGGTGTTGACGAGGATGTTCGACGGCTTCAGGTCGCGATGCACGATCAGGCTGCGGTGTGCATGCGCGACCGCTGCGCAGATCGAAACGAACAGGCGCAGGCGCTCCGTCAGCGGCAGGCGCTGCGCATCGCAATACGCGCACAGCGGCTTGCCGTCGACGAATTCCATCGCCAGATACGGCTTGCCGTCGATCGTCTCGCCGCCATCGATCAAGCGCGCGATATTCGGATGATCGAGGCTGGCGAGGATGCGTCGTTCGCTGCGGAAGCGACGTTGCAGCTCGCCGGCATCCCAGCCCGTGCGCACGAGCTTGATCGCGGCGCGCTGCTCGAAGTCTCCGTCGATTCGCTCGCCGAGGTAGACCGCGCCCATCCCGCCATGACCGAGCTCGCGCACCAGCTGCCAGGGTCCGACACGGACGCCGACGAAGGCGCCGCGCTCGTCCGCGCTGGATTGCGCATCGAGCTGCGCGAGCAGATCGGGGGCTGCGCCCGAGAGTTCGGTTTCGTGACCGGCGGTTGCTTCGTCGGCGGCGAGCATCGCGCGCACTTCATCGCGGACATGCGCGTCGATGCGTGGATCCGAAGCGCTGGCTGCATCGAGAAGCCCGGCCCGCTCGGCAGGCGGCAGCTCTAGCGCCGCCTCGAACAAGGCGCGAGCAAGGGTCCACTGTTCCGGTGTCATCGCGGCGGCGCTCATGCGGGGCGAACGTGGCCATGATATCGGTCGCGCGACGCGTGCGGCATCGCCCGCCGCAATTGTCGTGGTTGCGACGCAGTCGGCACTCGCGCGACGGCGCTGCGCATACCTTGCAGCACGGCATGGCCCGCGCATGCCGGCCGCTCAACCGAGGATTGCGCGCCATGCGTCGAGTACGTCATCAAACTGCCGGTTCAATCGTCCGGCGAATCGCTGCGCTGCTCGCATGTCTGCCGATGACCGCCGGCGCCGCGGACTTTGTGTTCGTGAATGCCTTCGAGCAGAGCCGGCCGGTAGCGATGCCGCTGATCTCGCGCAACAAGCCGGCCACGGCGAATGCGGGCAATGCGTCCGCCGTGGTCGATGGCGAGTACTACGGCGGCGCGACCTGGGATGTCGTGCCGAGCGCGCAAGCGCCTGCGTGGGTCGCCATCCATGTCGGCGCCGGCGCGTCGCGCGCGATGATCAACTGGGTCGCGTATCCGGACAGCAACCTGCCAACGAGCTATCGCATCGAGACATCGGCCAATTCGACCACCGGTGCCGACGGGGCCTGGACCACCGCGTTGACGGTCGTCGGCAACGACATTCCCGCGCGCGCGCATCCGTTCGCGTTCGACAATCAGCAATGGGTACGTTTCGTCGTCACCGAAGCGCAAACGCCCGGCACACCTGTGCGCATCGACGAGATCGACGTGCACGATGCCAGCGCGGGAACCTCGGACAGCTGGATGTTCGTCGGCGATTCGATCACCGCGGCGGCCTTCAGCCGTTCGCTGTTCGCGGGTAATTTCCCCGAGCGCATCCATGCCGTCGTGCCCGCCCACTTTCCATTGATGATCGGTGCCGGCGTCGGCGGCACCAACACGGAGACCGGCGTCGCGCATATCGACGAGTGGATCGCCGCGCATCCGCAGATGCAGAACTGGGTCGTCTCCTACGGCACCAACGATGCGTCCAACATGGATCCGCAGTACGCGCCCGCGTTCGGCGGACGCTTGCGCGAGATCGTTCGAACCCTGCAGGCGGCAGGCAAGACCGTATTCGTGCCGCGCATTCCGTACCGTACCGGTGGCGAAAACTTTCTCGCGCCGTACAACGCGCAGGTCGACGCGGTGTGCAGCGAATTCTCGCTCGGCGCCGCACCGGACCTGTACGCATGGTTCATCGCGCACCCGGACCAGCTCTACGATGGCGTGCATCCGAACGACGACGGCGCGCGCGCCATGAACCAGCTGTGGGCGGACGCCGTGCGCCCGATGTATCCATAGCGCACGGCCGTTTTGTAAGCGTGGCCTGCCAGCAGCGCCAACCTCGCCTTCAGCGCGATGTGCACTTTTCGTATTCGCTCTGCGTCACTTCGTCGTTGTGATTTTCGTCGCACTGCACGAAGTGCTGCGCGAGCCACGGATCGCCGCGTGCCTGATCCATCTTGATCGCGCCAGCCTTGTCCACGTCGAGCATCACGAACGGCATGATGGCGGCGCGCGCGGATGCGGGAGCTTGCGAATAGGCGCCCGAAGCACCGGTACCTGCATTCGCGGACTGTGCCGGATTCGATGAGGGAATCGCATTGCCGTTCGCATCCACGGGAGGAATGGTTCCCGGCTGGTTTTGCACGGGCGGGTTCGCAAGCGGCGGAGCGCTTGTGTTCGGCGCTGGCGACACCGGCGCCACGGGGACCGGCGGCGTTGCGGGCCTTGGCGCTGCGGGCGCCTGCGCGATGGCCGCGGCCGATGCAAGCGAAAGCATCAGCGCTGGAAAGGTCGTCGACATGTTCTTCATTGCGCGCTCCTCGTTGGTCGTGCATGCGCCGATCGCACTCTCACGGCGCATCGCATACCGCACGCTAGGCGCCCGAGGCCTGCCAGCTCATGAACGATCGCCAATAAATTCGCTTTGCGTTCACATTCGCACGACAGAGGAATGGAAACTGCGACGTTCATGCTCCGACAACACCGCAAAGTGCGGGCAGCTCGGGCTGTACCGGATCGGCGCGCGTGCACATTCTCGACGGGCGCGGCTGAAGGCACATCACCGCGGACGTCGTTTCCTATTGCGGATTGAATGTCGCTTGAGCGGGATTAGCGCGCCGATACCGGTTCAGCAGCACGCGTCATCACGGCTGCGCGTCCATTCGCGATGTGCGCGCCCGCATGTTCGATGCGAAACGCGTACTGCCAACTTTGCTCGCCGCCGAGCAGGCGCTCCGCGTAAACGTCGATCGCACCGGCAAGATCGTCGACGCGATCGACGAAAAGATCGACTGCACGCAGGGAAACGAGGTAGCCCGGCGCGGCGATGCCGCCGGCTGCGCGCGCCATCAGTCCGCCATGCACGGCCATCGCCTGTGCGCCGTATTCGCACAGATGCAGCGCGCGCAGGCAATCGTCGCTGCGCAGCGGATTGTCGCTGCGCCGGTGCGAATCGCTGCGCGCATGGATCGAATCATCGTTCCAGTCGACGACGTCATCGAGCAGACACATCAGTCCCTGATGCGGAATCAGCATCGACCAGTCGGATTTGGCCAGCATCA
>JBDSBK010000031.1:0-2570 GCA_039921645.1 Dokdonella sp. | reverse complement strand
ACCTTGGCTGGGCACAGGTCGGCCTCGATCGGACAGGCATGCTGCCTGCCGATGTATCCGCGGTGCGCGCGACGCAGGCGGGTGATCCAGGCAAGCCATGACCAAAGCCGTCGTGTGGTACTCAACGATTTGGGCACGTTGACGCGCGTCGAGGCAGTGGAAGCAGGGATGTAGTCGTAGCAATGAACGGCGAGCGCCGAACGGTGCGCGGCTGGCCTGACGTGAAGGCGTCCGCCCGCACTCGCGGCGTCGCTACGAGCGGAGCATTGCCGATCAAAGCGCCTCGAAAATTCCCGCCGCGCCCATGCCGGTGCCGATGCACATCGTGACCATGCCGTACTTCTGCTTGCGTCGGCGCAGGCCGTGGATCAGGGTCGCTGCGCGAATCGCGCCCGTCGCGCCGAGCGGGTGGCCCAGCGCGATGGCACCGCCCAGCGGATTGACTTTGCTCGGATCGAGACCGATATCGCGGATCACGGCAAGTGACTGGGCAGCGAATGCTTCGTTCAATTCGATCCAGTCCAGCTGATCCTTGTTCAAACCAGCTTGGGCGAGCGCCTTCGGTATGGCTGCGATCGGGCCGATTCCCATGATCTCCGGCGGTACGCCAGCGACCGAAAAGCTGACGAAACGCGCGATCGGTGTAAGGCCATAGGCCTTGATCGCATGTTCGCTTGCGAGGAGCAGCGCTCCAGCGCCATCGGACATCTGCGAGGAGTTGCCTGCGGTGACGCTGCCGCCCATGCGGAACACGGGCTTCAGTTTGCCGAGGCCTTCGAGACTCGAATCCTTGCGCGGACCTTCATCGGTCGAGATGACGCGCGCGTCAACGCGAATCGCGTGCGTGCTCAGATCAGGATAATGATCGGACAACGCGAATGCCGCGATTTCGTCGTTGAATTCTCCGCCGGCAATGGCCGCAAGCGCTTTCTGGTGCGATGCCAGCGCAAATGCGTCCTGGTCTTCACGACTGACCTTCCACTGCTCGGCAACCTTTTCCGCCGTGATACCCATGCCGTAAGCGATCGCCACATTGTCGTCGTTGAAGGCGGACGGGTTCATCGCGATCTTGTTGCCCATCATCGGCACCATGCTCATGCTTTCGGTGCCGCCGGCGAGCATCAGGTCGGCTTCGCCCAGGCGGATCCGATCCGCCGCCATCGCGATCGCCTGCACGCCGGAAGAGCAAAAGCGGTTGATCGTGACGCCAGGCACTGAATCGGGCAGGCCTGCGAGCAGCACGCCGATGCGCGCGACGTTCATGCCTTGCTCGGCCTCCGGCATCGCGCAGCCGATGATCGCGTCGCCGATGCGTGCGAGGTCGATACCGGGCGTCTTCGCGATCGCCGCGCGGATCACGTGCGCGAGCAGATCATCAGGACGAGTGTTGCGGAATACGCCACGCGGTGCCTTGCCGACCGGGGTGCGCACGGCGGAGACGATGTAGGCGTCCTGGATTTGCTTGGTCATGGATTTTTTTCCTCGATCGGGAATATGGAGTGGGGCAGGGAATTGGGAGGCGAAGAAGCGCTCGCTCTTCGATTCCGATTCCCGATTCCCGATTCTCAGTTTCTGAGCGGCTTGCCTGTCGTCAGCGTGTGCTGGATGCGTTCCTGCGTCTTCGGCATCTGCGCGAGTTCGAAGAAGTGCTTGCGCTCCAGATCGAGCAACCATGTTTCGTCGACCTGCGATCCGCGTTCGATGACGCCACCACAAAGGGTGTCGGCGATGCGCGACGCGATCTCGTAGTCGTGCGGCGAAATGAAGCGACCTTCGAGCATGTTCACGAGCATCATTTTCAGGGTTGCGGTGCCGACGTCGCCAGCCGCATTCACGTCGCGCGCAGGCAGGGGCGGGCGATAACCCGAGTCGGCCAGCGAGGCGGCGACCTTCTTCGCCACATGCAGCAATTCGAAGCTGTTGAACACGATCACGTCGCTGTCGCGCAACACGCCCATTTGCTTCGCTTCGAATGCGCTGCCCGACAACTTCGCCATGGCGACTGGCTCGAACATGCGCTTGATCTCGGGAAATGGATCACCATCGGCTGCGCGTCGCGATGCACGCACCGCGATTTCCTTTAGTCCGCCACCCGCTGGTAGCAGCCCTACGCCAGCTTCGACGAGCCCGACATAGCTTTCGAGCGCGGCGACGGTACGCGCGCTGTGCATCTGGAATTCGCAGCCGCCGCCAAGCGCGAGCCCACGCACCGCCGCGACGACAGGCACCAGTGAATATTTGATGCGCATGCTGGTGCGTTGGAAGTTCGCGATCATGGACTCCAGGGCGTCGATCTTGCCGGCCTGCACCATGCCGAGCATGCCCTTCAGATCCGCGCCTGCAGAGAACGCGTCACCGCTCTGCCAGATCACGACGGCCTTCAAATTTCTCTCGGAATAGTCGATCGCCTGCTGCACGCCATCGAGCACCGCGTCGTTGACCGTATTCATCTTGGTCTTGAACGATAAAATGCCGACGCCGTCGCCGCCGAGCGACCACAGGCGCACGCCGTCGTTCTCCCACAGCGTCGTGCCCGTGTCGAACGTCTCGCCGATCAGTGCATCCGGGAA
>JBDSBK010000030.1:0-4711 GCA_039921645.1 Dokdonella sp. | reverse complement strand
GCGCGCGCCACGATCGATCGCGGCGTACTCGTGGTGAATACCGGCAATGGCAAGGGCAAGAGTTCGTCGGGCTTCGGCATGCTCGCGCGCTCGCTGGGCCACGGATTCCGCTGCGGCGTCGTGCAGTTCATCAAGGGAAGTTTCTCGACCGGCGAAGAAGCGTTCTTTCGCCGTTTCGAAGGTGACGACCTGGCCTATCACGTGATGGGCGAGGGCTTCACCTGGGAGACGCAGGACAAGGCGCGCGACATCGCAGCAGCGCAGGCCGCATGGGCGAAGGCCGCAGCGATGCTGGCGGACGAGCATATCGACTTCGTGCTGCTCGACGAACTCAATATCGCCCTGGTCAAGGAATACGTGTCCATCGATCAAGTGCTGACCGCGGTAGCGGCGCGACCGCCGCGCCAGCATGTCGTGATCACGGGTCGCGGTGCGCCCGACGCGCTGATCGACGTCGCCGACACCGTGACCGAGATGCGCGTGATCAAGCACGCGTTCAAGGCCGGCATCATGGCGCAGAAGGGAATCGAACTTTGAAGGGCAGGACGTGCCGGCGATCTGCTGATGGGAGGCGTTAGCCGGTGAGCGGCGCGCGCGCCTGTCCCGCCTTGCTCGTTTCGGCGCCCGCGTCGGGGCAAGGAAAGACCAGTGTCACCGCTGCGCTTGCACGCTGGCATGCACGGCAAGGCCGGCGCGTTCACGTGTTCAAGACCGGACCGGATTTTCTTGATCCGATGGTGCTTGCACGCGCCAGCGGCCGCCCGACGTATCAGCTGGATTTGTGGATGAACGGCGCGGACGATGTGCGCTCGCGCCTCTTCGCTGCCGCGGCGGACGCCGATCTGATCCTCGTCGAAGGCGTGATGGGCTTGTTCGACGGATCCCCTTCGACGGCCGATCTCGCGCAGCAACTGGGGATGCCGGTGCTGGCGGTCATCGATGGTTCGGCGATGGCGCAGACGTTCGGTGCCGTCGCGAGTGGGCTCGCCCACTATCGAGAAGGCCTTCCGCTTTACGGCGTTGCCGCCAATCGCATCGGTGGCGCCTATCACGCACAACTGCTGCGCGAAGGCGTGCCGGCGGACCTGCACTGGCTTGGCGCGCTGCCACGCGATGCAGCGCTGGCATTGCCCGAGCGGCATCTGGGCGTCGTTGGCGCGCACGAACTCGACGACATCGACGTGCGCCTCGATGCGCTGGCCGATGCATGGGCGACCCACGCCGACGCCAGCTTGCCGCCGCCGGTACGCTTCTATGCTGTCGACACGACAACGCTGGCGCGACGCCTGCAGGGCGTGCGCATTGCGATCGCACGTGATGCCGCGTTCTGCTTTCTCTATCCAGCCAACCTTGATCTGCTGGAGGCTGCCGGCGCCGAGCTCGCGTTCTTTTCACCGCTCGCCGGCGACGCGTTGCCCGACTGCGATGCAATCTGGTTGCCGGGTGGCTATCCCGAATTGCATCTGCCTGCGCTTGCGCAATGCGACGCGTTACGCACTGCACTGCATGCGCATTGCGATGCGGGCAAACCCATGCTCGCCGAATGCGGCGGCATGCTCTACGCGCTCGACACGCTGACCGATCGCGACGGCAACGCCGCGACGATGGCCGGCCTGATGCGCGGCAGCGCTGCAATGCAGCCGCGACTGGCGGCGTTGGGACTGCAGCAGGTAGAAATGCCCGAGGGCGTATTGCGCGGTCATACGTTTCACTACGCGCACGCGGCGATTGCGGCGGAGCCCTTCGCGACTGCGACCAATCCGAACGGCGCGCCGAGCCGTGAGGCGGTGTATCGCGACCGCCGCATGACGGCGAGCTTCGTGCATTTCTATTTTCCATCCAATCCGGATGCAGCCATGCGCTTGTTCCTGCCATGACGGATGCCCTCGTCGCGCTTGCAGCGGTGCTGATCGACGCGTTGGTCGGCGAGCCTCGTCGCGGTCATCCCCTGGTCGCATTCGGGCGTTTCGCCAGCGCGGTCGAGGCACATCTGCAGGCGGATCGTCGCATGGCGGGTGTGCTGGCGTGGTCGCTTGCCGTGTTGCCGCTTGTCGCGTTGCTCACGATCGTCCTGCATTTCGCGCCGTCGTGGCTGTCGCCGGCGCTCGCAGCCGGCGTGCTGTACCACACGCTCGGCTTGCGCAGCCTCGGCGAACACGCGACTCCGGTCGCGCGAGCGCTCCAAGCCGAAAGTATCGATGGTGCGCGCAGCTTCGTCGCGCGGATGGTCAGTCGCGATGTGGATGCGCTGGATGCGAATCAGGTCGCCGCTGCTGCGACCGAGTCGGTGCTCGAGAACGGCAACGACGCGGTCTTCGGTGCCTTGTTCTGGTTCTTCGTGCTCGGCGCGCCGGGTGCGTTGCTCTATCGTCTCGCCAACACGCTCGACGCGATGTGGGGCTATCGCACGACCCGTTACGCGAATTTTGGATGGGTCGCCGCGCGCATCGACGACTTGCTCAATCTCGTGCCGGCACGATTGACGGCACTGAGCTATGCCGCGCTCGGCAATACGCGGCTTGCCTTGCGTTGCTGGCGTGAGCAGGCGCCCCTTTGGGACAGCCCGAACGCAGGCCCCGTCATGGCGGCGGGCAGCGGTGCGCTGGGCGTGCGTCTCGGCGGAGCAGCGCCGTATCACGGCGTGTGGGAAGCGCGGCCCGAACTCGGCGCGGGCATCTCGCCGGATGCGCGCGCCATCGTTCGCGCCCTGCAACTGGTGCGTCGCGCCGTCGTGCTCTGGTTGCTGCTGGCGTTTGTCGTTGCAGCCGTCGTACGGGAGTGGCCACATGCTTGAACACGGCGGCCGCCTGTTGCGCGCTGCACACCGCTACGGCATCGCGCCGACGGACTGGCTCGACCTGTCCACCGGCATCAGCCCGTTCGCATGGCCCGTGCCACCGGTTCCGGCGTCCGCGTGGCATCGGTTGCCCGACGACGACGACGGCCTGATCGAGGTCGCACGCGAGTACTACGGCACCTCTTCATTGTTGCCGATTGCCGGCTCGCAGGCGGCGATACAGGCGTTGCCGTTGCTGCGTGAGCGGTCGCGCGTCGGCATCCTCGCGCCGGGTTACGCCGAGCACGCCCATGCGTGGTGCAGTCGTGGTCATGCGGTGGAAACACTGCCCGCAGCGGAGCTGCTGGCACAGGAAGCGCGCCTCGACGTGATCTTGCTGATCCATCCGAACAATCCCGCTGGCGACCTGTTCGAACGCGATGCATTGCTGTCACTGCATGCGACGCTGTCAGCTCGCGGTGGCTGGCTCATCGTCGACGAAGCGTTCGTCGACGCAACGCCTGAGCGCAGCCTTTGCGATGCGGTCGGTCGGGACGGCCTCATCGTGTTGCGTTCTATCGGCAAGTTCTTCGGGCTCGCCGGCGCGCGCGCCGGCTTTGCGTGTGCGGTCCCGACATTGCTCGATGCGTTGCGCGAACGACTTGGGCCGTGGACGTTGAGCGGACCATCGCGTCATGTGCTCAAGCTCGCGCTCGCCGATCGCGATTGGCAGGGTCAGGCGCGCGTACGCCTGCACGCGTCAAGCGCGCGGCTCGGTGCGTTGCTTCCGATGCATGGCCTCGCCGTCTCGGCGGGTTGCGCCTTTTTCCAATGGTGCTGCGACGATCGTGCGGACGCCTTGCATGAAGTGCTGGCCACGCGCGGCATCCTGACGCGGGTGTTCGATACGCCGGCGAGCCTGCGCTTTGGCCTTCCCGCCGACGACGCTGCGTTCGCTCGACTCGAGCGCGCCTTGCACGAGGTCACGCGATGAGCGCGCGTGTATTGATGGTGCAGGGCTGCACGTCCGATGCCGGCAAGAGTGCGCTGGTGACTGCGTTGTGCCGCTGGTTGCATCGCCGGGGCGTTGCGGTGGCACCGTTCAAGCCGCAGAACATGGCGCTGAATTCGGCGGTGACGATCGATGGCGGTGAAATAGGTCGTGCGCAGGCGGTACAGGCGCAAGCATGCGGACTCGCACCGCACACGGATTTCAATCCGGTCCTGCTGAAGCCCGATAGCGACACCGGCGCGCAGGTGATCGTGCACGGCCATGCTGTCGCAAACATGGACGCACGCAGCTATCACGACTACAAGCGCGTCGCGCACGCGGCGGTGATGGCCTCGCACGAACGGCTCATCGCGCAGTACGACGCGCTCGTCGTCGAGGGTGCCGGCAGTCCTGCCGAGATCAACTTGCGCGATCGCGACATCGCGAACATGGGTTACGCCGAGGCCGTCGACTGCGCGGTCGTGCTGATTGCCGACATCGATCGTGGCGGTGTGTTCGCGCATCTGGTCGGTACGCTTGCGCTGTTGTCGGAGAGCGAGCGCGCGCGCGTTGCCGGTTTCGTCATCAATCGTTTCCGCGGCGACATTGCGCTGTTGCAATCGGGGCTCGAATGGCTCGAACGAGAGACCGGAAAACCGGTGTTCGGCGTGTTGCCCTACCTGCACGGCTTGCATCTCGAGGCGGAAGACGCATTGCCGCGCGTTCGTCCCGCCGTCGCGAGCGGAGCGCTGCGCGTCGCGGTGCCGGCGCTGCCGCGCATCAGCAACCACACCGACTTCGATGCGCTGCGCGCGCATCCGCAGGTCGCGCTGCAGTTCGTCGGTCCCGGTGAATCCTTCCCCGCGTGCGATATGGTCGTACTGCCGGGCTCGAAGTCGACACGCGCGGATCTCGCCTGGCTGCGCGCGCAAGGCTGGGAGGGC
>JBDSBK010000029.1:0-3285 GCA_039921645.1 Dokdonella sp. | reverse complement strand
CGAACCGCTCGGCGCCCTCGATCCGCTCGTGCGCCACGATCTGCAGGACGAACTCGCGCAGATCTTCTCGGCGATCGACAAGACCGTGATCCTGGTGACCCACGACATCGCCGAAGCGGCTTTTCTCGCACCGCGTCTGGTGTTGCTGCACGACGGTCGGGTCGTGCAGGATGGCGCGATCGCGGATTTCCGCGAACGACCGTCGAGTGCGTTCGTGAGTCGGTTCGTCGCGGCGCAGCGCACGCTGCCGGAGTCGTCGCGATGAGAAACGCGTTACCGAGAGTTGCCGCATGCGTGCTCGCGCTGCTGCCACTGATCGCCGATGCCGCGCCGCCGCAGCCGCTGCACATCGGCTCGAAGAATTTCACCGAATCGATCGTGCTCGCCGAAATCGTGCGCCTCGAAAGCGCGCGTCATGGTCTCGTCATGGAACACCGTGAGGCACTCGGTGGCACGCGCATTCTCTGGCGTGCATTGCTGGAAGGCAGCATCGATGTGTATCCGGAATACACCGGCACGTTGACACAGGAACTGCTGCCGGGACTTGGTGCCGACGCCGACATCGGGGCGATCCGTGCTGCGCTCGCCGGGCAGGGCATCGGCATCGGCGAACCGCTCGGCTTCGAAGACGGTTATGCGCTGGGCGTGCGCGAGGAGGTTGCTGCGCGCGAAGGCATCGCGAACATCTCCGATCTCGGCCGGCACGCCGCTCTGCGTTTTGGTCTTTCCAGCGAATTCGTCGACCGCGGCGACGGCTGGCCCGGTTTGCAGCGCAGTTATGCATTGCCGCAGACGGTGCGCGGCATGGATCACGACCTTGCCTATCGTGCGCTGGCCGACGGCGCGATCGACGTGATCGACCTCTACACCACCGATGCGGAGATTCCGTATTACCACTTGCGCGTGCTCGAGGACGATCGGCATTACTTCCCCGCCTACCGCGCCGTGCTGCTTTTCCGCCAGAAGGCCATGCAGGCCGCGCCCGCGCTCGCCAGCACGCTCGATGCTGTTGCGGGCCGCATCGATGTCGAGGCGATGCGCCGGATGAATGCCGAGGTCAAACTGCAGCGGCGCAGCGAACATGACGTCGCAGCCAGGTTCCTCGGCGTCGCCACCGAACCCGCGGCGCAGGGAAGCCGCTTCGCCGACATCCTGCAGCGCACGCGCGAGCATCTGCTGCTGGTCGCGCTCTCGCTCGGTTTCGCGATCGTGCTGGCGGTACCGCTCGGCATCGTTGCTGCGCGTCGGCGGCGCCTGGGTCAACTCGTCATCGCGATGACCGGCGTGCTGCAAACGGTGCCATCGCTGGCGATGTTCGTGTTCATGATTCCGTTGTTCGGCATTGGCGCGGCACCGGCGATCGCGGCCCTTTTCCTCTACAGCCTGCTGCCGATCGTGCGCAACACGCATGCGGGCCTGATCGGCATTGCACCGGAGCTGCGCGAATCGGCGGCGGCACTCGGCCTGCCCGCACGCGAAAGGCTCTTGCGCATCGAACTGCCGCTGGCCCTGCGATCGATTCTCGCCGGCATCAAGATCGCCGCGGTGATCAATGTCGGTACCGCCACGCTCGGTGCTTTGATCGGCGCCGGCGGGTACGGCCAGCCCATCGTCACCGGCATCCGCCTCGACGACATCGGTCTGATCCTTGAAGGCGCGATTCCTGCAGCGTCGCTTGCACTGATCGTGCAGGGCCTGTTCGAGTGGGTAGAACATCGATTGACGCCGCGTGGATTGCGGCTGGCCGCACGTGGATAGCCTGAATCCGGTACGGGTTGCTGTCGGCTGAACGGCCGCGGCGCAGCGGTATTCCAGGAGCCGGGTTCGCGCTTCGCTCGACGAACGGGCAGCGCGGCACGTGAACATGGCTGCCACAGCCAAGCGGCAGGGCAGCAAAAATTGCCGAACGCGCTCCAGCATGGCAACGTAGCGGCGGCAAACGGGGATGCGCGTGGCGGAAATCACCGAACTGATCGGCAAGGCGCGCGATGGCGACCGCGATGCGTCGGAGCGCGTGTTCGCGCTGCTCTACGACGAATTGCGCCGACTCGCTGCAGGCCAGCTGCGCGGCGAAGACGCGATGCGTACCACGTCCCTGGTACACGAGGCCTACCTCAAGCTCGCCAATCACGGTGCGCTCGCGGTCAACGATCGCGGCCATTTCTTTGCGGTTGCTGCGCGCGTGATGCGCCAGATCGTGATCGACCACGTGCGCGCGCGCGCGGCGTTGCGCCGCGGAGGCGACGTGCATTTCGCGCCGCTGGACACGTCCGCATTGCAGGCGGCGGCCGAGGATCGTGGCGACGACGTGCTCGCGCTCGATGCGGCGCTGGGTCGGCTCGCCGAGGTCGATCCGCAGTTGGCGACGCTGGTGGAGTTGCGTTTCTATGGCGGGCTCGAACTCGCCGAGATTGCCGGCGTACACGACCGCTCCGAACGCTCGCTCAAACGCGACTGGCGACGCGCACGCGCATTCCTGCAGCGCGAGATCACCGGAACGGCTCATGCCTGATCCGTCCGCGCACTGGGCCGGACTCTCGGCGCTGTTCGACGAACTCGTCGAGCTGGCGCCGGCCGAACGCGAGCAGCGCCTTGCCGCCATTGCGCGCAGCGACGCGGCGATGGCATCCGAGCTCGGCGCGCTGCTCGCCGCCGATGAAGACGGCAATGCGCTGCTCGACGCCGGCGCGACATCCGCATTGCCGGATCTGCTCGACGACGCGGCACCGTCCGATCGCCGCGCCGGTCCCTATCGCCTGCTGCGCAAGCTCGGTGAAGGCGGCATGGGTGTCGTGTGGCTCGCAGAGCGCAGCGACGGCAGTTACGAGCAGCACGTCGCGGTCAAGTTGCTCAAGCGCGGCATGGACACGAACGCGATCCTGCGGCGTTTCCTGCAGGAGCGGCGCATCCTCGCGCGACTGCATCACGCGCATATCGTGCGCCTCGTCGATGGCGGCATGAGCGCGGACGGTCGTCCCTTTTACGTGATGGACCACGTCGATGGCGAGACGATCACGCGCTACGCGATGCGGCATCGTCTCGACGTCGCGGCGCGCGTCGGCTTGCTCGCGAAGGTCGCCGAGGCGGTCGCGTACGCACATACGCAGCTCGTCGTGCATCGCGATCTCAAGCCTGCGAATGTACTGGTCGGTGCCGATGGCGAACCGCGCGTGCTCGATTTCGGCATCGCCAAGCTGATCGAGGAGAGCGGCGAACAGACCCGTACCGGCACCGGCCTGCGCATATTGTCGCCCGCCTACGCGGCGCCGGAACAGGTGCTCGGGG
>JBDSBK010000028.1:0-4565 GCA_039921645.1 Dokdonella sp. | reverse complement strand
CTGCCGGCGCGACAGGTATTCGCCTGCGGACCGAACGGTTTTGTCGCGCGCGCGCGCGACCTGCTAGGCGAGCGCGTGCGCTCGTTCCAGGCCGAAGCCTTCAGCCCGCCGGCGCGTGTCGTCGACGACACCGCCAGCGTGCAGGTGACCCTCGCGACCAGCGGTCGCACACTGCAGCTGTCGCGCGGCCAATCCTTGCTGGAGGGACTCGAGGTGGCCGGCCTCGCGCCCGCATCCGGTTGTCGCATGGGCATCTGCAATACCTGCGCCTGCGAAAAAATATCCGGCAGCACGCGCAACCTGCACACCGGCGAACGTGTCGACGAGCCGGTGTCTGCGCTGCGCCTGTGCGTCAACAGCGCTGCCACCGATCTCGTTCTGGATCTCTGATGGAGCCGATCGCATGACGCCGCGCATTCGCAACCGCACCCTGGATGCCGATCAACTCGGCGCGTTCGGCGCCGAACTCGATGCACTGCGCGCGCGTACCGTGGCCACGCTGGGCCAGGCCGACGCGGACTACATCCGCGCCATCGTCAAAACCGTCCGCTACCTCGGCTTCGCCGGTCGCGCGTTGCTGTACGCGGGCGCGTTCCTGTCCGTCGTGCGCGTGCCTGCGTGGATTCTCGGCACCCTGCTGCTCGGTGTATCGAAGATCATCGAGAACATGGAGCTCGGCCACAACGTGATGCACGGCCAGTACGACTGGATGCGCGACCCGCATCTGGATGGCAGGACCTACGAATGGGACATCGCAGGCACCAGCGACAACTGGCGCAAGACGCACAACTTCAAGCATCACACCTACACCAACGTGCGCGGCATGGACGACGACATCGGTTACGGCTTGCTGCGCCTCTTCCCCGAGCAGCGCTGGAAGCCGTTTTATCTGGCGCAACCCCTGGTTGCCGTGATCTTCGCGCTGCTGTTCGAGTGGGGCGTGGCGATCCAGGACCTGCGCCTCGGCCGCTGGTGGGCCGGCAAGATGACGGGCGCCGAGCTGCGTGCCGCGTTCCGTCCGGTCGGTCGCAAAATGCGGCGACAGGTGCTGAAGGACTACGTGTGGTTTCCGCTGTTGGCCGGACCGTTCTTCGTGCCCGTGCTGCTGGGCAATGCAGTGGCCAACGTGCTGCGCAACCTGTGGACCTACATGATCATCTTCTGCGGCCATTTCACCGCGGATGCGGAGGTCTTCTCGCGCGAATCGATCCACGGCGAATCGCGTGGCCACTGGTACCTCCGCCAGCTGCGCGGCTCGTCCAATATCGCCGGGGGCACGCTGTTGAACCTGCTGTCCGGCAACCTGAGTCATCAGATCGAACATCATTTCTTTCCCGACGTGCCGGCCAATCGCTACGCAGCGATGGCGGTCGAGGTGCGCGGCATCTGCGCGCGCTACGGCCAGCATTACAACACCGGTTCGCTGCCGATCCAGTTCGCGCAGGTGATCTGGCGCATTCTTCGCCACGCGTGGCCGAGTCGACCCGCGCCGCGGCTGGCGCCGTCGCTCGCGTGAGGCGAATGCGTTCCCACGTCTGACGGTCGCGCGCAACCAGCGATTCAGACGCGGCGTTGCCAGGTGCGCAAGCGATTGTTCGCCGGCATCGCGATATCGTCGAGGAGCACGAAGCCGGCGGCTTGCGCGAGCGCATCGACCGCCGCCACATCGCGGATGCCCATGTGCGGCGCGCGCGCTTTCAGGGATTCGTCGAACGCCGCATTGCTCGCGCTGGTGAACGCACCGTCGACGTTGAATGGTCCGTAGATCGCGAGCTTCGCATCGTCGGTGACGACGCGCGGCAATGCCGAGAAAAACGCTTCGACTTCGTGCCAGGCCATGATGTGCAGCGTATTCGCGCTGAATGCGGCATCGAACGGACCGCCAGGCCATGCAGCGCTCGTGACATCGAGCTGCAGGGGCGAAGGTGCGTTCGACAGCGCGGCGTCGTCGAGCCAGGCGCGGATGCCGGCAAGATTGTCCGCGCGATCCGATGACTGCCATGTCAGCTGCGGCAATGCCGCGGCGAAATGCGCCGCATGCTGACCGGTACCGCTGCCCACCTCGAGTACATGCGTGCGGTCCGCGAAGAATTCGCGCAACACGGCAAGAATGGGTGCGCGATTGCGTTCGCTCGCGGCCGAATAGGGTTTTTCGCGCATGCCGTCGAGTGTGCCCGAGCGCGCGCAAACCTGCGAGCGAACGCCGCGACCTGTGCGATGCTTGCCCGACCCCACGGCGACGCTGCGCATGCTCAACAAGCTCTGGCTCGGCTTTTTCCTGACCGCGACGATCGCCGCACTCTCGCAATGGCTGATCGGCGGCAATGCCGGCGTGTTCGCGGCCATGGTCGGCAGCCTGTTCGACATGGCCAGGCTGTCGGTCGAAGTCATGATCCTGTTGTTCGGCACGCTGACCCTGTGGCTCGGCTTCCTGCGCATCGCCGAACAAGCGGGATTGATCGATCTGCTCGCGCGCGCGCTCGGTCCGTTGTTCGCGCGCCTGATGCCGGAAGTGCCGCGCGGCCATCCGGCGATCGGCCTGATCACGCTGAACTTCGCCGCCAATGTACTTGGCCTCGACAATGCGGCGACGCCGATCGGCCTGCGCGCTATGCGCGAATTGCAGACGCTGAATCCAAGCGCGACGACCGCGAGCAACGCGCAGATCCTGTTCCTCGTATTGAATGCCTCGTCACTGACCTTGTTGCCGGTCTCGATCTTCATGTACCGCGCGCAACAGGGTGCGCACGATCCCACCCTCGTGTTTGTGCCGATCCTGCTCGCTACCAGCGCATCCACGCTGACCGGTCTGCTCGCGGTCGCATTCATGCAGAAGCTGAAACTGCGCGATCCCGTCGTGCTGGTCTGGCTGCTGTCGATTGCGCTGCTGCTCAGCGCCTTCATCGCGTTGCTGTCGACGTTGTCGGCTGCAGCGCTGGCGCCGCTGTCGTCGCTGCTCGGCAACCTGACCCTGTTCGGCATCGTGCTGGTGTTCCTCATCGCCGGCGCATGGCGCAAGGTGCCGGTCTACGAGAGCTTCGTGGAGGGCGCGAAACAGGGTTTCGAGGTGGCGAAGAACCTGCTGCCGTATCTCGTCGCGATGCTGTGCGCGGTCGGCGTGCTGCGTGCGTCGGGCGCGCTGGATTTCGCGCTCGACGGCGTGCGCTGGCTCGCGAATGCGGCGGGGTTCGATACGCGCTTCGTCGATGCACTTCCTACCGCGTTGGTGAAGCCGCTTTCCGGCAGCGCCGCACGTGCGATGCTGATCGAGACAATGAAGTCGCACGGCGTCGACAGCTTTGCGGCCTTGCTCGCAGCCACCGTGCAGGGCAGCACCGAGACGACGTTCTATGTGCTGGCAGTCTACTTCGGATCGGTCGGCATCCAGCGCGCGCGACATGCGGTGGGCTGCGCCCTGCTCGCCGATTTCGCCGGCCTCGTGGCCTCGATCGCAGTCTGCTACTGGTTTTTCGGCTGAATGTAACCATCCGATCGGGTTGCATATGCAACAAATTGTTGTGATCATTGCATACGACAATCCAACGCATGAGCACCGCCATGCCCGTATCCGTTTCGCGCAAGCCGAACCTCTCCGCGGATTCCGCCCAGGTGCTGACCAAGGCCGCACTCCGCGCCGCCGAAGTCCTCGATGTGCCGCAGCGCACGCTGGCTGACATCATCGGGGTCAGCGCATCGACGATCTCGCGTGCGGCCAGCGCGCGCGCGCCGATCGATCCGGACAGCAAGGCCGGCGAGCTGACCAAACTCTGGATCCGTGTATTTCGCTCGCTCGACGCGATCGTCGGCTCGAACGACGAAGCGGCGCGCACCTGGCTGGTCTCGGCCAATGCCGCGTTTGCGGGACAGAAGCCGCTGGAGCGCCTGCGCAGCGCCGAAGGTCTGATCCACGTCCTGCACTACCTCGACAGCGCACGCGCGCGGCTCTGACTCCGCATCCGAGTCGCAACCGTTGCGACGCTGGGCTGCGATCGTCGATGACACAAGGAGCGTGCAATGACGAAGATGCCGCTGCAGCTGGTGAAAGACAGCACGCGTCGCCTGAGTGCGCAGCCGTGGCGCGTGGTCGAGGCGCAGCATCGTGCCTCGACGATGCGCCTGGTCGATACGCTGGACGAGCAACGCGTGCTCGAGGATATGCTCGAAGCGAGCAAGCCTCCGCTCCCGTCAGAAGCGGCGCACCTGCACTACCTGCTCGCGACGCCTTTTCGCTATCCGGCACCACCGCCGATCGGCTCGCGCTTCCGCGGCATTGGCGATCCCGGCGTCTGGTACGGCGCCGACAACGAATACACCGCGCTCGCCGAAGTGGCTTACTGGCGCATGCGCTTCCTCGCCGATTCGCCCGCCACGCCGGATCTTCCGCCGGTGCCGCACACGGCATTTCGCGCAAGCATCGGCGGCAGCGCGATCGTGTTGAGCGAGCCGCCATTCGCGCGACAGCGCAAGCAGTGGCAGGACCCGTCGAGTTACGTCGCGACACAGGCGTTGGCGCAGGTGGCGCGCGCCGCGGGCGTTGCGCTGATCCGCTACCTGTCGGTGCGCGA
>JBDSBK010000027.1:0-5220 GCA_039921645.1 Dokdonella sp. | reverse complement strand
TCAACAACCTGATCGGCGTGGCGGCGAACGGGATCACGCCGGTGCCGAACTTCACCGGCATCGGCCTCGGTGGCGGCGGCTGCACCGTCACGTCCAACCGCATCGTCGGCAACAACCAGGATGCGATCCTGATCAATGGCGGCAACGGCAACGTGATCCAGGGCAACGTGCTCGGCGTCGACATCAACGGCAACGGCATCTTCAACAGCGGCGCCGGCGTGCATATCACCTCGGGCAACAACAATGTGATCGGCACGAGCGCGACGAGCAGCATCACCGGCACCTTGCTCAGCAACACGATCCGCTTCATGGTCGACGGTGGCGTGGTCGCGGGTGCAGGTACGGGCAATTCGATCCGCAGCAACCTCATCTACGACAACGGCACGAGTGCCAATGCCATGGATATCGACCTCGGCGTCGTCGGACCGACGTCCAACGATGCGGACGACACTGACAGCGGCCCCAACCTGCTGCAGAATTTCCCGCTGGGCAAGGGCGTGGCGTTCGCGACGCCGCCGGCGCCGAATGCGATCGACGTGCCGGCGACGCTCAGCGGCACGCTCAATGCCCAGCCCGGCAATTATCGCGTGGATGCGTATTTTGCCAACGGATGCAGCGCGAATGGTCGCGGCCATGCGGCCGCGTATGCCGGGGCGACATTGATCACGATCGCCGCGGGATCGACGAAAGGGACTTTCACGTTCGGTGCCATGCTGCCGAATGTGCAGGCGGATGGCATGCTCGCGTTCGCGGCGACCGATGCCGCCGGCAACACGTCCGAGATCGGCCCTTGCATGCCGCTCGACGTGATCTTCCGCGACGGCTACGAATAGGAATTCCCGCTCGACCAGACGAAATGATGCGCGGATGTCTGCTTCATCCGCGCATCCGTGTTCTTCATTGCAGCAGGGTCGCTTCGAGCCCTTGGGGAAACGCAATGAAATTCGCTTCGTACCTTTCGATCGCTGCAGCGGTCGCGCTTTCCGCCGCATCGCTAGCCGATGCGGCCACGTTCTGCGTCAAGGACGCGCTCGCGCTGAAGATCGCATTGACGAACGCGCAGGCCAATGGCGAAGACGACGTGATCCAGATGCAGACGGGTACGTTCACGCCGAGCGGGGCGAGTTTCGTGTACCAGTCCTCGGAAGCCCATTCGTTGACGATCGTCGGCGGCTTCAACGTCGGCTGCGCGCTCGGGTTGATCGGCGCGGACTACACGAAGATCGATGGCGCCGGCGTCAAGGCGCCGCTTTCGATCGACGCCACGGCTGCCGAAGCCAGCGTTTCGATCAGCAATCTCACGCTCCAGAATGCGGTCTCGGTGGGCGCGGCCGCACCGTTGCATCTGGCAGGCATGGGTGGCGTCGGCGTCGAGAACGTCATCGTCCGCGCCAATCAGGTGGACGGCTTCGCGGCCGACCTGAGTTCCAGCAATGGTTCCGTGCAGATCCGCAACAGCGTGTTCGTCGACAACACCGCGATCGGCGATCTCGCCGGCGCAGTCGGGGTATTCTCGAGTGCAGGCCTCGATCCTGCGATCGTCTTCAACAACAACACGATCGCGGCGAATGTCGGCATGGTCGGCGCGCTGGTCGCCGGCAGCGGTAATGCAACGATCTCGAACAACGCCCTCTGGAACAATGGCGGCACCGACCTGGTGAGCATCGGCAGTGGCCTGCGCGATCTGACCAACAACGACTACAGCACGCGCTCCGGCAACACGAACACCGATATCAATGCGCTGCATGTCGATCCGCTGTTCATGGCCGCCGGCGATTTTCGCTTGCGCGCCAACTCGCTGTTGCGCGACGCGGGCGACAATGGCGTGATCGGCGGTATCGGCATGTGGGACGCCAGCGGTCAAGCGCGTCTGATCTCCACCAGCGTCGACATCGGCGCGTATGAAGTGCCTGATGTCATCTTTCAGGACGACTTCGAACAGCAGCCCACCGAGTGACGCATTCGGCGATCAGATAGGCGAGGCACTCGAACGATTCGGCGGCAACGCGACCAGCATGCCGCGCTGCCACAGCTCGCGCGCGGCAGGAACCGTGCGGAAATCGCCGAATCGGTGGACGGGTGCGGACATCCGTGGAGATTGACGCGCCGGCCGTCGCGATGGCGCAGCAGCGTAAAAACACGCGCGTTTGCGTGCCGGTATCACCGCGCTAGCGCTCTTGCCTGCGCCGGGTTCGAGAGCGCACCCAAAGCCTTGTCGTACGACCAGGTCACGAGTTCCCTGAGGTAACCCTGCGGCACCGAACGCACGTCGACGATGGTGACCCAGTGGAACCGTGCCATGTAACGCGCCGGCTTGATGCCGGGCACGCCGGTGAGTTCGAGGAAGCGCTCCGGATTCGTGCGGAAGCTGAAACGCCACTTCTCGGGTTCGGACAATTTGAAGTAAGCGAACTGCTTGATGCCGATCGAATACAGCAGGATGTTGCCGGGTGGGCCGATGAGTTTGGAGGTGGCGCCGGGGAGCTGGGCGCAATACGTCTTGAGCTGGCGGGTGTCCATCGCGTATTCGAGTTTTTTGGCCTTTGGCGAAACCGCTCGTGACCACTGAATTTCAGACAAACATCAGGTATAAAAAAATTCTTCTCCCAAGGGTGGAAGGAAAAGCGCTGCCGAGATTCGGCGTAAGTGTGCAAAGCAGCTTCAGCATCCGATTCCGCCCACAAGGACGGAAATGGTAGCGATCTTGTCATCTTCCACGACCGCATCAATTTTCATCAGCCTGGCCCAGCAGGCACCCGTGCGTATGGGAGCTTCACAAACGACGCGATTCTTCTCGTCCGACGTGCAATCGCCGAGATTTCTGGCGAAGAACGCCCGGAGTTCTTCAACGTTGGTACCTCGAGCAAATCGCGCTCGGACGACTGCGTCAAAGGCTGCCTTGTTTTCAAAACCATCAGGTTGATACAGGAGGTCGTAGGCGACTTTTTTGCGCTGGTCGATTGCGCATCCTGACAAAAGGAGGGTCGGCATCACTGCAAACTTCAATGCCGTACGCGTCAACGATCCGACGCGTCGCCGCCGGATCGTCATGAGGCAAGCGCCGCAAACGCCTCTCGCGTCAGATTCTCCGGCTCGCCCTCCGTGCACACCACATCGTCTTCGATGCGGATGCCGCCGTACTTGCGGAACGCATCGACCCTGGTCCAGTCGATGTCCTTCGACGCCGGTTTCTCCTTCAATCCCGCAAGCAGCATGTCGATGAAGTAGAGCCCGGGTTCGATCGTGACGACCATGCCGGGTTCGAGCGAGCGCGTCATGCGCAGGTAGGGATGGCCGGGCGGGCGCTGGATCATGCCGCCCGCATCGCTCGCCTGGAAGCCGGCGACGTCGTGCACCTGCAGCCCGATGGGATGGCCGAGGCCGTGCGGGAAGAACACGTTCGACACGCCGGATTCGACTGCGCTTTCCGCGCTCATGCGGATGAAGCCGTGTTCCTTCAGGATGCCGGCGATTGCGTGGTGCGCATGGATGTGCAGCTCCGGATAACTCTGGCCGGCGCGCACTTTCGCGACGAAGCCTTGTTGTGCGGCATCCACGGATTCGATCAGATCGCGGAATTCACCTGCGTCGACGGATGCATAAGTGCGCGTGATGTCGCTCGCGTAGCCATGGAAATTCGCGCCCGCGTCGATGAGGAACGAATGCGAATGCGCCGGCGGCGCATGCGCGCGTTCGAAGTAGTGCAACACCGCGCCGTGTTCGTTGAGCGCGACGATATTGCTGTACGGCAGTTCGTCGTCGGTCTGGCGTGCGGCCGAGAGATACGCGATGTGGATGTTGAATTCCGAATCGCCCGCGCGGAACGCGCGTTCGGCGGCGCGATGCGACCGCGCGCCGATTTTGCTTGCGACGCGCATCATCGCCAGTTCGTAAGCGGTCTTGTGCGAACGCTGGTAGTGCAGGTAGTCGAGCACGCCGGGCGGATTGTTCGGCACGAAACCGTCGAGCGCGGCGGTCGCTTCGCCGATGATCGCGCAGCGTGTGGCGTCGTTGGGCAGATGCGCGCGCGCTTCCTTCGCGTCGCGGATGATCGTGATGTCGAAATGCTCGACCCAGTAACCGGCCGGCACTTCCGGCATCACGTGCCAGTAATCGTGCGGTTGCAGGTACACGAGTTTGGGCTTCTTGCCCGGCGTGTAGACGAGCCACGAACCCGGTGCCTTGGTCACCGGCAACCAGTGCTTGAAATGCGGATTGGCGATGAACGGATAGGGGCGATCGTCGAGGAACATCATCGCCGACTGGCCCGCGGCGACGACGAGATGATCGAACTCGCCGCGCAGCAGAGCCTTGTCGGTGCGTGCTTTCAGTGTGGCGAGGTGGTCGGCGAACAGCGGGTGCAGATCGGGATGCTGGGTGTCCATCGGCTATTCCTGGCGGCGAACCGCCATTGTGCCGTGGGAACCGCGTTGCGTGTAGCCGTCGCCAACGCCTCAACCCGGCGTGAACTCGCGGCGCAGCCAGTCGTCGAGCATGCGCTTCTCGTAGCGCAGTGGATCGTCGTCGCGCGTTGCCGTGGCGCGACTGATGAACGCGGCATCGCGCAAGGTCGCCTCGCCACTGCGCACGAGCTTGCCGTCGGCCGTTGTCAGCGTGTAGCGCAGGTCGATGCGCGGCGAGTAAATCTCCTTGACCACGCGCACGTCGTCCCACTGCGGTCCGCGCCAGGGTTCGCACGCACCGGCGCGGCGAATGTCGGTGAGGGTCACGTCGAGATGTTGTCCTGCGGCGATCACCTTGCCCGCGCGTCGCTGCATGTGACGTGCGAGTTCGCCGAGCCACTCCTCGGGCTTCACGCGGTTGCGGCATGCGTTCTGGCGCACCTCGGCGAACGCGGAAGGATCGGTCCAGTCAACCTTGACCGGTGGCGGCGAATCGTCCGCCGCCGCGATCGCGCAAGCGAATGCGAGCGAAACGGGAATCGACCAGCGCAATCGTGTGTGAAACTGCAGGTACGTCATGGAAAGCCTCAATTTTTTACGCGCGGATAACATTCATCACCCATCGCCACTTCCATCAGACGAGCAGGCGCGACGGACCGTCGCTCAGCGCAGCCAATGCCGCTTCGTGCCGGCGAGGATCTTGAGCATCTGCGGCTTGGCAAAGGGAAGGCGGCCCATCGGGCCGAAAAACGTATCGCGCAGCGGCGCGAGCACGCGCGAATCGGACTGGAACAGCGGCGTCAGCCAGCGGCTCAAG
>JBDSBK010000026.1:0-8689 GCA_039921645.1 Dokdonella sp. | reverse complement strand
TCCGCATCAACACGCTGATGCGCGGACACTCCGGTATTCGCGTGTCGACGTTGCGCGCATTGACCGAGTTGTTGAATCGCGACGTGGTGCCATTGATCCCGGAGAAGGGATCGGTTGGAGCGAGCGGCGATCTCGCACCTCTTTCGCATCTTGCGATCGTGCTGCTCGGTGGCGGTGAAGCATTCTTCCGCGGCCAGCGCATGTCGGGCGCGGACGCGCTCGAGAAGGCGGGTCTGACGCCGCTGCGCCTGTCATTCAAGGAAGGCCTGGCGCTGAACAATGGCACGGCGCAGATGCTTGCGTGTGGCGTGCTTGCACTCGATCGCCTCAACTCGCTGCTGGAGACGGCCGATCTGGCCGCGGCGATGACGCTGGACGCCTTCGCCGGCCGCGGTGGCGCATTGCGCGAGGAAGTGCATGCGCTGCGTCCGCACCCAGGCCAGGTGGCGACGGCGAAGAAGGTGCGCGAGCATCTCGATGGTTCGACCCTCGCCGATATTCCCTACCATCTTGTGCCGCGTTTCCGCACATGGCTCGCCGATTCCTGGAGCGACCCCGAAGACCAGAAGCAGTCATTCGACATCGCCTGGGACTATGTCCCACCGAGCCAGCGCCATGGCCGCGAGACGTTCTACGCGCGCTTCCTTCCGTTCAAGGGCGGCAAGAAACATCAGCCGCAGGATGCGTATTGCCTGCGCTGCATGCCGCAGGTGCATGGGGCCGTACGCGATGCCTATGAGCAGGCCTGTCGCGTGTTCGACATCGAATTGAATGCCGTCACGGACAATCCGCTCATCTTTCCGGATGCGGTGGATGCCCAAGTCATCGAGGACCAGGTCATCTCGGCCGGGCACTTCCACGGCATGCCGCTCGCGCTTGCGATGAGCTACGTGAAGGCCGCGATCCCGGTGCTCGCCTCGATTTCGGAACGCCGCCTCAACAAGCTCGTCGATCCGGCGAACAACGATGGCTTGCCTGCATTCCTCATCGGCAACGAGGATGCGACGGACTCGGGTTTCATGATCGTGCAGTACACGGCCGCGGCTCTCGTCAACGATCTCGCCACGCGCGCGCACCCGGCATCGGTGTACTCGATCCCGACCAGCGCGAACGCCGAAGACCACGTCTCGATGGGCGCGAACGAAGCACGCCATGTGCTGGAGATGACCGAGGACCTCGGTTACGTGCTCGCGATGGAGCTGTACACCGCGGCGCAGGCGCTCGACTACCGACAGAACATGCTGAATGCCGCGCGTCGACTCGCCCAGCGCGGCGACTGGCGCGCGTTGGCGTCGAAAATCACCAACGCGCCGGATGCGAGCCATCCGTCACGCGCGCAGTTTGAAAACGAGGTACAGGCGCTCGCGAAGTCACTCGCCGAGGCTGGCGATTTCCATGCCGGTGCGGTCGTTGCGCGCGCGCACGCGAAGATCCGCGAGCGCATCGCCTTCATGTCGCGCGACCGGGCGATGGATGGCGAAGTGCGCGCGATGTGCGAACTGGTCGAGAACGGCGCTTTGTTGTCCTAGTCCACAGGCGCGGTTTTCAAGCCCTCCCCTTCAAAGGGAGGGTTGGGTGGGGATGGTGTCCGGCGCGATGAACGCGTCGTGCCTGAAGGCCCCTTACTCGAATGAGTTCGCAAAAATCACATCATCCGGCTGCTGCTGTGCGCGACACGCATCGCCGCCCGCTTCGAGCTGAATGTTGTCGATCGCCCAGCCCGATGCATTCTGGCTCGTATCGCTGGTAAGACGGAAACGCAGCTTGAATGCGGCGACGCCGTTTGCCGTGGCCGGCAGGTCGATGTGATGGGACTGCCAACTCGACTGGCCATTGCACGAATAGACCACGTTCCAGGTCGAGCCATTGTTCGCGCTGTATTCCACGTAGCCGTAGTCGTAGCCGGCTTCGGTGCTGCAGCGGTCGTCGAAGTCGAGGGTGAGATCGCTGTAGCCCGTCATGTCGTGCGCGGCCGACGTCAGCGAACTGTTGAGGTTGTCGCCGTAGTTCGGCGTGTTCCACACGTGCGTCGTATTTCCCGCAGCGTTGTTCACGATCGCCCATGGGGTCTGCGCGGTCCAGCCGGCATTGCCGTTCTCGACGGTGTCGTTGATGACGGGGCAGCTCGCATACAACGCGAAGTCGTGTACGAGCGTGCTGCCGCCGACGAGGTTCACGCCGGGGAGGTCTTCGGCAAGATGATGCGGTGCGCTCACATGCACGTCGAACGTGCCCGCATGTGCGTGTGCGGTGTAGCTTCCGTCGACGGCGCTGCTCGCCGCTCGACGCGTTTCGCCCGCGTTGCTCAAGACCACGTTTGCAGCCAGTGGTGCGGAGGTTGCGTGGTCGCTGATGAGCCCATCCAGCGTGCCGATGTCGGCTGCATCGGCGACGTCGATCAGGGTGGCGTTCGGCGGACCTGCATTGCCGGCGGTGTCGATGCCCTGCACGTAGATCAGGTGTTTGCCGGCCGTGAGTCCGTTGCCGGGCACGATACCGGTGACCTGTTCGGTCGGCGAATTGAACGCGCCATCGGCGGCACCGAGCGCTACCGCCTGTGCACCGACATCCCACGGCAGCGTATCGACATAGGCGTTGGCGCTCGCGATATTGCGGATATCGCCGAGCACCGACTCGCCCTGGGTGGACTGGTTGAAGCGCGTGCCGTCCAGCTGCGCGCTGATCGTGATCGCATCGCCGGCAACGACGAGATCCGAGCTGCTGGTGACACTGACCGCGTCCGGGCCTGAAGGCAACTTGTAGGTCGCGTGCAGCGAGCGCGCGACATAGCGCAGCGCACCGATATTGGCCGGAACGGTCGTGTTTTCGAAGCTCGTGCAATCCTGGAAGAATTGGGCACCATCGGTTTCGATGGTGAAGCCGGGCACGCCGAGCAGTCCGTACATGTTGTCGTCGGTGGCGCCATCGGTCGGGTAGAGCGTGTCGGATTGCTCCGGCGTGTAACCGTTGAACCAGGCGAGACGTCGACCCAGGGTACGCATCGCCGCCTGATTGGGCGCGGCACTCGGGGTGTCGCCCCACGGCCACAGGACGAGTGCGGCATTGCTGTGGATGTCGATGAAGAAACCGGTGGTGTCGTCCGGTGCGGCGGCGCCGCCGTCACCGGCGGATGTGGCCGGGTTCATCGGTCCGCTGCGACGATCGGCGAACACCCCGCCAGTGCAGTCGCCTGCGGCGTTGCAGACGCCAGCGACGTATTTCACCAGGTTGTCGGTTTCCGGCTCCGATTGCTTGGTCGGCCCGCGATAGGTGAGATTGCATTTGGTGCCGCTGGAACCGCCGTTGCTCGGCACGATGTCCCAGTGGAACGGAAAATTGCGGTTGAGATCGATGCCGGGTTGGGCGCTGCCGTTCGGCGTGCCGGAGCAGGTGCCATTCACGCTGTCGGTATTCTTGCGCCACGAAATGCCGGTTTCGGCTTGCTTGCGTCCATCCGGGTTGGCCTGCAACACCAGACGGAAATCATTGTGGTCGACCAGCCACGTCGCCTCCGCATCGGTGCCGTAATTGTTGACCAGCCACTCGGCGAAACGCGTGTCGAGTTCGGCCGGCGCGTATTCGCGCGCATGGATCGAGGTGAACACGACCATCTTCGGCCGGTCGGGATCGCTCGCCGCCGTCGCCAGGTTGGTGATGCGCAGCGCGCGCATTTCATACCCTTGCGCGGCGTTCTGCGTCTTCTTCCACGTCGGTCCGAGATCGTCGATCGCGACGATGCCGGGATGGCTTGCGACCAGCGTGTCCATCGTCGAGTAGGTTTCCTCCACCGTACGGAAGCACTGGAAGCCCGGAATGCTGTCCGGCGCAAGGCCGGCCGTCTTCGCCTTTTCGAAGCGGGCATAAAACGCATTCAAGGTTGCCGTCGCGGCTTCGTCAATGTTCACGCCGAGCCCGGCGTCTTCAAGCATGCGGATGCCGCCTTCATCGGTATCGACGCGCAACACGTGGCGCTTCGCATCGACGATCACGTGCTGGAAATTCGCTGCGGCGCGCCCGAGCGCCGCGTTGTCCGGGTAGTGCGCTTCGACGACCCAATCGTGCGCCGTGGCCGTGTTCAGTCCGGCGACCGCGATCGCCACCGCAAGCAAGGTCCTGCGCATGAATCCACTCCCGGATAAAGCGCCCGATGGTAGCGGTCAATCGGGGATGGGGGAAGCGACCGTGAGCACACAAGCCGCAGACCGATTTCCGCTAGGGCTGCGCTGCAAGAGGCTGCAATGTCACGTCGATTTCGTCCCCGATAACGACGCCCGCGGCCATGCAGGTTTGCGCGTCGACGAGGACGAAAAATCGACCCGCGCGCGGAACGATCGCCGTCTCGAATTCGATGTCGGCCAGCCTCGCGCTGACCCGATGACCGCGCCGACCGGTGTGCAGGCGGACCGGCGGCGTGCGCCAGCGTTCGGCGGGATCGAACGGCACTTCGATCGCCGCGCCCTTGTGCCCGGCGAGCAGGACGCCGCGCATGCTCGCTGGTTTCACTCGATCTGTTCCCGCGCCCAGTTCGCGTCGAGCGCCTCCATCGCATCGTTCGGCTTGAGCTTCGCCGCCTTGTCGTAGGCTTCGGCAACATCGTCTTCGCGCTTGTCCCCATGCAGCAGGAGCAGGCCATTGCCGTACTCGATCCACGCGATCGGCGAGTCCGGCGTCAGCTTCAGCGCCTGCTTGAGCGCTTTTTCCGCATCGGCGGCATTGGCGCCGTAGGTCAGCTTGGCCAGCATGCCGCCGACCTTGCCGACGATTTCGGCGTGGTAGAGCCCGAGCGCGGTCTGCGCCTCGGCGTGCTTCGGCGCGCGCTTCAGCGTCGCGTCGAGGGACTCGCGCACCTTGCCGGCGAGACCCTGCGCGAGCGCCTTGGTGATCGAGATGGTCTGGCTCAGCCGCCCGATCGCGAACGCGCGTCGATAGTGACTGTTCGCTTCATCGGGCAGTGCCGCGACGGCGTCGTCGGCGAGTCGGATCAGGTCTTCGTAGCGTGCGGTCTTGGTCGCGGCATCGTCGACCAGATAGGTCGCGTGGATGCCACCGGCCTTGATCGCGACCGAGGCGCCGAGTGCTCCTAGCGCGACGCCTGCGTCGTAAGCCTGCTGGAACTCACCGTTGTGGAAAGCGCGCCACGCGTCCTGCAGCGCAATCGCTGACCCTTTCGCATCCTTTGCGAGCTTTGGATTGCCCTTCAACAACGCCGTGACCTGCTTCTCGTCCGGAAACGGTTCCTGATCGCCCGCGTGCAGATCCTTCCATGCCTTTGCGAGTCTTTCGCCGGCGTAATCGAAACGTTTGTCCGGATGCGGAAACGCAGCCCAGGCTTTTTTTGCCATCGTAGTGTCCTCGTTCGGGGTCGACCTGACGCGAGTTTGAACGCGAGGTCGCGAGTCGTCACGCCGCCCTGCGGCATGCCGTTAGACTTGGACTTTCGATAGCACTCTGCAGGAGCGGCTTCAGCCACGATGCTTTAGCGTGAACACCATCCCCACCCAGCCCTCCCCTTGAAGGGAAGGGCTAACGCATCGCGGCTGAAGCCGCTGCTACAAAACGATTGCGGATGCAGCCGATGACCGAACGAAAACCAAAAAACGAAGCTGCCGCTCGCGCTGCCGACCTGCGCGCGCGCATCGACGAGGCGAATCATCGCTACCACGTACTCGACGAGCCGGAAATCCCGGACGTCGAGTACGACAAGTTGATGCGCGAGTTGATCGAACTGGAAACCGAACATCCCGATCTCATCGCGTCCGATTCGCCGACCCAGCGCGTCGGCGCTACGCCATCGGGTGCTTTCGCGCCGGTGCGCCACGAGATTCGCATGCTCTCGCTCGGCAATGCGTTCAGCGACGAAGAGGTGGAGGATTTCGTCCGACGGATCGAGGAACGCATCGAGCGCAGCAACGTGCGCTTCTCGGTCGAGCCGAAATTCGACGGTCTCGCGATCAGCCTTCGCTACGAAAGCGGCGTGTTCGTGCGCGGTGCCACGCGCGGCGACGGCGAAACCGGCGAAGACGTTACCGCGAACCTGCGCACGATCAAGGCGATTCCGCTGAAGTTGCGAGGCGACGGCGTGCCGAGCGTGCTCGAGGTGCGTGGCGAGGTCTACATGCCGCGTGCCGGGTTTGAAAAATACAACGATCGCATGCGCGAACAGGGCGGCAAGTTGCTGGTCAATCCGCGCAATGGCGCTGCGGGATCGCTGCGCCAGCTCGATCCGCGCCTGACGGCGCAGCGTCCGCTGTCGTTCTACGCCTATGCGGTCGGCGTTGTCGAAGGCGGCGAACTTCCCGCCACGCATTCGGCGACACTGAAGAAATTCCGTGAGTGGGGATTGCCGATCAGTACCCTGGTCGATACAGCGACCGGAACCGCCGGCTGCCTCGCGTATTACGCGCGCATTGGTGCGATGCGCGACACGCTGCCGTTCGACATCGACGGTGTCGTCTACAAGGTCGACGACTACGCTGGTCAGCGCGAACTCGGCTTCGTCGGCCGGACGCCACGTTGGGCGATTGCGCACAAATTCCCGGCGCAGGAACAGCAGACGATCGTCGAGGCGATCGACGTCAACATCGGCCGCACCGGCGCGGCGACGCCGACCGTGCGGCTGGTGCCGGTGCAGGTAGGCGGCGTCACCGTCACGAATGCAACACTGCACAACGCCGACCAGGTTGCACGGCTCGATGTGCGCATCGGAGACACCGTCATCGTGCGTCGTGCGGGCGACGTGATCCCCGAAGTCGTGAGCGTGGTGACCGAACTCCGGCCGCGCGGCACGTCGCCCTGGAAAATGCCTGCGCACTGCCCGATCTGCGGCTCGGATATCGTGCGCGAGGAAGGCGAGTCCGTCTCGCGCTGCAGCGGCGAACTGACCTGCGCGGCGCAGCGCGTGCAGGCGATCTTTCATTTCGCGGCACGTCGTACGATGGACATCGATGGCCTCGGTGAGCGCTATATCGAGGATTTGAGCGATCTCGGCTACGTCGTCTCGGTTGCCGATCTGTACAAATTGACACTCGCCGACTTGCTGGAAATGAAACGTCGCGCAGACGAGCGCGACGGCACCACGCCGTCTCATGCACTAAAAAACGGAGCCAAGACCGGCAAGGTCGCGACGAAATGGGCGGAAAACCTCATCGATGCGATTGCCAGGAGTCGGCGCGCGACGCTCGATCGTTTCCTCTATGCGCTCGGCATCCAGCATGTTGGGGAGAGCACGGCGAAGGCGCTTGCGGTCTGGTTCGGTGATCTATCCCTGATCCGCCATGTGCCATGGCCGGTGCTGAAACTGGTGCCGGACATCGGCGGCGAAGTCGCGCGCGCGATCGATGCGTTCTTCCAGCAGCCGGGCAACCAGAAGGTCATCGACGACCTGCTTGCACGTGGCGTCGAGATTTCGGACGCGCATGCGCCGTCGGCGAAACTACGCGCCGAGCTGAGCCTTGCAAACGTGCTGACGCAGGTCGCGATACCGAAACTGACCGCGAAACGCGCGGACCAGGTGGCGAGTGCGTTCGATTCGATTCCTCGCCTTCTCCGAGCGGACGCCGCCGAACTGCAGGCGGCCGGGCTGCCAGCGGACACGGCGGAATCCTTGCTGGCATTTCTTGCGAATGGAGAAGGCGAAGAGTTGCTCCTTCGTTGCAGCGCAGCTGTCGATCAATTGCTGGGTGCCATATCCGAAGACGCCAGCGCCGAAGCCGGGCCACTGGAAGGGCAAACGGTCGTTTTGACTGGAACCCTGACTTCGCTGAGTCGCGATGAAGCCAAGGCGAAGCTGGAAGCGCTCGGCGCCAAGGTCTCCGGCAGCGTCTCGAAGAAGACGAGCTTCGTCGTCGCCGGGGAAGCGGCGGGCTCCAAGCTCGACAAGGCGCAGGAACTTGGCATCGAGATCTGGGACGAGGCGCGACTGCGCGATTTTCTCGGCACGCACCATGGTTGAATCCATACTGCGCGCGTCATTGGAACTGCGCGCACGCCTGTACGCGCAGATCCGCGCGTTCCTTGCCGCACGCAACGTGCTCGAAGTCGATACGCCGATCCTGAGCGAAGCGGGCAATACCGAGCCGAACATCGAGAGTTTCAGCACGCTGTTCGCGGGCCATGTCGATGCAGGAACGCGCGAGCGCTGGTTGCGCACGTCGCCGGAATTTCCGCTCAAGCGCCTGCTCGCTGCAGGGATCGGCGATTGCTACGAACTCGGACGCGTGTTTCGCAATGGCGAAGCGGGGCGCAGGCACAACCCCGAATTCACGATGCTCGAATGGTATCGCGTCGGCTGGGACCATCGTCGCCTGATGGAAGAAACCTGTGAGCTCGTGCAGGCCGGGCTGAAGCTCGTCGGGCGAAGCGCAAATGTGATCGAGCGCAGCTATCGCGATTGGTTCCTCGAAGAACTCGATCTCGACCCGTTCACTGCCACGCTCGAATCGCTGCAGTCGCCGCTCGCGGAATTTCGCATCGAAGCGCATGGGCTGACGCGCGACGACTGGCTCGATCTGCTGATCACGCATTGCCTGCAGCCGACGTTCCCGCACGACCGCATCAGCCTGCTCCACGATTTCCCCGCCAGCCAGTGCGCGTTGGCGAAGATTCGTGCGGGCGATCCGCCGGTGGCGGAACGATTCGAGTTGTACCTGGGGCCGTACGAACTCGCGAACGGCTATCACGAGCTGAACGA
>JBDSBK010000025.1:0-14501 GCA_039921645.1 Dokdonella sp. | reverse complement strand
TCGCGGCGCCTGATCGTTATCGTTCATGGCGCGATTTTAGTGTGCGACGCGCGGCTTGCCCATGCCAGCCGCGCGTCGATTCATCGACCTCAATGCTGCTCGGCGGGTGCCGGCGCAGGCTGCTCGGCGGCGGGAGGTGCGACGACGGCCGGAACTTCAGCTGCATTCTTCTCGTTGAGCTTCTCGAGCGCATGCTTGCCGTACCAGCGGCCGTCGAGATTGACCATCTCCGTCTCGACGCTCAGCGGCGCATCGAACAGGCTGTAGTTGACCTTGACCTTGGCCGTCTTGCCATCGTTGGAGACAACTTCGGTCTTGACCGAATCGAGCGTCTTGTCGAGCGGGAAGCCGTATACGCCGAGTGCATCCTTGACGCCCAGGAACGCGATACGCGCCTTTGCCATCGACTGGTCGAAGTCGAGCGCATGCGCTTCGTCGAGCGTCTTCAGATTCATGTCGCGCGCGGTCTTGCTCGCAATCGCGAGGACCTTCTTGACCGCTTCGGGATCGGTGAAACGCGTCTTCTGCACCCAGCCACCGAGCGCATTTATCGCCGCGATCGCCTGGGTCTTTTCCGTTTCGGACATGTCCTTGTTCTGCTGCACCATTCCCTGCAGCCAGCTTGAACCCATCGCGACATACATTGGAATCTGGGTCTGGTATTGCGCGTCGAACGCTTTCAACTGCGGTTCGATTTCGGCATAGAGTTTCTGCTCCGCGTCGGGCGCGGTCAGCTTGCTCATGGTTTCAGCGAACTTCGCACGGTCCTCGTCAGTGACCGGCTTGTCCTTGCTGTCCTTCATCCATTCGGCTTTTGCCTTCGCGAAGTCGGCCGGCGGCAGCGAATTCTGCATCAGGCCCGCGATATCGCCCGCCTTGAGCAGGTCGGCGGAACGACGAATGGCCGCATCCGGCGTAGCTGCCGTCGATGCAACGACCGCGCCCCCTTCCGTCGATTCCTTGTTGCAGCCAGCGATCGCCGCGATCAGCGACAGCGCGAGCGTCGCGCGTAGGATGGACTTGAACATGGGAATCCTTGAGGGCTCTGGAAGGGCGCGCACTTTAGCAGGGGGGCCGTCGAACGGGCCACTGCGCCGTTTTTTTAACCTGGGAAAGCGCATAAAAGAAAACCCAGGCAGCTGGCTGTCTGGGTTAGTCCGGCGCTGGCCGGAGGGGGGAAATCTGTACGTCGTTGTCTGACGCTGGCGGCTTGTCCCATCGCTGCAGAGGCCTGCCTCGCAGGCGCCTGCTCCAATTCGGCCACAAATATACGTCGCCCCCAAGGTTAATGCAATACTTCATATTGTTTATCATAAGTCATTGATATAAAATAAATAACTATCATCATTTTCGCAGCGCCTCAAGTTTCGCCTCGCGCCTCAGCGCTGCCGGATGCGACCATTCGTTGTTGAACAACGCCGGCTCCCATGATCCGTACGTTGGATTTGGCAAAACGAACCAGCGCAGGCCGATCCAGCTCTCATACGGCGCAATTGCGGCGCGCCGCCCGTCCGGCGTGTTCGCAAGGACATCCACGAAATCGCCAATCTGATCGCCTACTTGCAACAGCACGCGGTGGGTGCGCCCGATCAGTTCACGGCGACAACCCTTTTCTGTGCCTACTTGCTCGCACCCATCGACGACGGTGCCGAGACCAAGGAACGCCTGCTCGCCCGAAATTACCGGAAAGCCATCCGCTCGCAGGTTGTCGAGCGTGACCTCATTGAGATCCTGCGCACGATTGGAAAGGTAGAAGACGCTGACCCCATGTTTCGCGGCAAGCTGCGCGAATTCGAGTGCGCCGGGCATGGGTTTGGCGGCTTTCTCGCGACACCATTCGGACCAGCTGAACTCGTTGAAATCGCTGTTGCCCTGGACCAGACGTGCCTGGTACGGCGAGTTGTCGAGCACGGTTTCATCGATGTCGAGAATGATGGCGGGCTTGAGACGCTTGATCTGATTCTTTCGCTCGTTGTGCGGCAGAGCATCCCACTGCCGATCCTTGAGCGCTTCGAGCAGCTTTACGCCAGCCGTGCGATAGACCTCTCGATAAATCAAGTCGTGCTCGATCGCCGTCTGCGTCCATGCGACCGCGTTGAGATTGTCGTTTGCTGCAGGTCCAACCAGCACCTTCGACCCTGCGCGGTCCGCATGCGGCCCCTTCGTGGCCACGGCACAGCCTGCCAACAGCACCGCCATGAACATGAGGCAAGAAGCAGAAACGTTTTTCATCCGGTCTCCGGGCTTGAAAGCGCCAAGCTAGCGCAAAGGTTCACAGGATCGGGTTAGTGTATGACATGCGATCGCTTTGACCTTCGCCATGAACCCGCGCTTTTTTTCAACGATGAGTTGCCGATGGATCAGCCGAACGGATCACGCCTGCAGACGGCCACTTATGCAATGACGGCAGCCGCGTTGCTGTTGATCCTGAAACTGCACTTGCTGCCCGCGCTGCTCGCCGGCCTGCTCGTGTACACCTTGGTCAACGCGCTCGCGCCGCTGTTGCAACGCCATCTTCCCGGCGCTCGCGCGCACGGCCTCATCGTTGCATTGCTCAGTATCGTGGTCGTCGGCTTGCTCACGCTCGCGATCATCGGCGCGGTTTCTTTCCTGCGCAGCGAATTGGGCAATCCAGGACTCGTGTTCGAGAATGCGATGCCCCTTATCGACCGGGCCCGTGCGCAGATGCCGCAAGTCATCGTCGACCATCTGCCGGACAGCATCGAGGACTTTCGCAGCGCCGCCGTCGACTGGATGCGTCTGCACGCACCACAGCTGCAACTGGCCGGTACCGCCGCGGTGCGCGTCGTCGTGCACCTTCTCATCGGCATGATCCTGGGTGCGATGATCGCGCTCGCGACCGCGCGACCGATCGGCCGTGGCGGCCCGCTGGTCGAAATGTTGATCGAGCGCTGCACGAATCTCGTCGAGTCGTTTCACGACATCGTGTTTGCGCAGGTAAAGATCTCGGCGATCAACACGTTGTTCACATCGATCTTCCTGCTGGTCATGTTGCCGCTTTTCGGTATCAGCCTGCCGTTCGCCAAGAGCCTGGTCGTCGCTACCTTCGTGGTCGGCCTGCTGCCCGTGGTCGGAAACCTCATCTCGAATACCTTGATCGTCGTGATCGGTCTGTCCGTGTCGTTCGGTGTCGGTATCGCCGCGCTCGTGTTCCTGATCGTGATCCACAAGCTGGAGTATTTCCTCAACGCGCGCATCGTCGGCACGCAGATCAGCGCGCGCGCCTGGGAATTGCTCATCGCGATGCTGTGCATGGAAGCGGCGTTTGGCTCGGCTGGCTTGATTGCGGCGCCTATTTTCTACGCCTACCTCAAGCGCGAGCTGACCAAGGCGAAGTTGATCTGACGTGCGATTTCAGCGCCGCTTCAATCGGCCAGAAAACTCGCCAGCCGGGCGATATGCGATGACGCCAGTTCCTTCGCGTGCGCGGCATCCTGCTCGGCGTCGCGGCCGGACCAGTGCAGGTCCTCGCCCGGCAATTCCTTGAGGAACCGGCTCGGCTCGTTCGCGAGAATCTCGCCAAAACGACGTTTGCGCTTCGCGTAGGACAGCGTGAGCTGATCCTTCGCGCGCGTGATGCCGACATACATGAGGCGGCGTTCCTCCTCGACATGACCCTCGGCGAGGCTGCCTTCATGCGGCAGCGTGCCATCCTCGACACCGACCAGAAAGACGAAGCGGAACTCCAGGCCCTTGGCGGAATGCAAGGTCATCAGTCGCGCGGAATTGCCGGGATCGTCGCGATCGCCGTGGCTGAGCAGGGCGAGTTGCGCGGCGAGATCGCCGGCCGCGCCTTCCTTCTGCATTGAGCGGAACCACTCACCCAGTTCCTTCAGATTCTCGATGCGCCGCGCGCGGATCGCAGGCTCCTTCACCTGCACGGCGATATGGTCGGCATAGCCGATGCGGCGGATCAATTCCTCGACGAGGTCCGCTGCCGGCAGGCGCTCCGCCTTCGTCGCAAGGTCGCGGATCAGATCCGCGAAACCGATCAACGATGACGCCGCACGACCGGCGATCTTGCCGAGCACGGACTCCGTTTGCGCCGCGCGCAACAGGGACACGTGACGCACGCCCGCAAGCTCGCCGAGTTTTTCCAGCGTCGTCGCGCCGATGTCGCGTCGCGGCAGATTCACCACGCGCAGGAACGCGGCATCGTCGTCGGGATTGTTGATCAGGCGCAGGTACGCGAGCAGGTCCTTGACCTCGGCGCGATCAAGGAACGCCGTGCCGCCGGTTACGTGGTACGGCACGCGCGCCATGCGCAGCGCTTTTTCCAGCGCACGCGACTGGTGGTTGCCGCGATAGAGAACCGCGAATTCGTGCCACGGCGTCTTGTGTTTTTCCGCCAGATGCGCGATCGCGCCCGCGACGCATTCGGCTTCATGCTCGTCGTCGCGGCATTCGATGACGCGGATCGGCGGACCTTCCGGCTGCTGGCTCCACAGCTTCTTCTCGAACAAATGCGCGTTGTTCGCGATGAGTGCATTCGCTGCGCGCAGCACGCGACGCGCGCAACGATAGTTCTGTTCGAGCTTGACGACCTTGAGCTGCGGATAGTCGCGCGACAACTCGGACAGATTTTCCGGATTCGCGCCGCGCCAGGAATAGATCGACTGATCGTCGTCGCCGACCGCGGTGAACTGGCCGCGCTCGCCTGCGAGCATTTTCACGAGACGATACTGCGCGTTGTTGGTGTCCTGGTATTCGTCGACGAGCAGGTAACGCAGGCGTTCGCGCCATCCGTCACGCGCCTCCGCGTCGTGTTCGAGCACGGCGAGCGGCAGGCGGATCAGGTCATCGAAATCGACCGCGTTGAAGGCCACCAGGCGACGCTGGTAGTCCGCATAGATCTCGGCCGCCTCGCGCTCGCGTGCGCTGACCGCGCGCGCGTCGGCCTGTTCCGGCGTGAGGCCTTCGTTCTTTGCACGCGACACCAGCGACTGCAGTGCGAACAATCCATCCGGCTTGATGCCCTTGGGTGCGAGTTCCTTGATCATGCCCTGCGTGTCGTCCGCATCGAGCACCGAAAACCCGCGCCGCAGGCCCGCACGCGCGTGCTCGATCTGCAGGAACTTGAGACCCAATGCGTGGAAGGTGCACACGGTAAGCCCTTCGGCGGCAATGCCCGACACCAGTTTGCCGACGCGCTCGCGCATCTCGCGCGATGCCTTGTTGGTAAACGTGATCGCGGCGATCTTCGCAGCCGGGACATTGCGACGCTTGATCAGGTACGCGATCTTCTCGGTGATCACGCGCGTCTTGCCAGAGCCCGCGCCAGCGAGCACGAGCAGGGGGCCGTCGCAGTATTCGACGGCGGCGCGTTGTTGGGGGTTGAGGCTCATCGGCACGCGGAAGCAACGGAAGGTCGATTGTGCCTGCGACCGCGCTGGCCGGACAGCTTGACAGCGCCCGATCGCGCCGCAGCTCCACCGGGTCGTCAGTCGGCGTTTCTCGGTTCCCGCGCGGAATGGCGCGGCTCGCTCAGCGATGCCAGCGCGGCCTGCAATACGGCGGCGCAATCGCCTTCGATTTTCAGCGAGAACAGGTCGTCCGCACGCGTGCGACCGAGGTTGACCGCGGCGATCGGCTTGCCTGCATGCGCCGCGGCACGCACGAACCGATAGCCCGAATAGACCATCAGCGACGATCCGACGACCAGCATGGCATCTGCCACTGCGAGGTCGTGCTCGGCTTGTTCGACGCGCGCGCGCGGCACGTTTTCTCCAAAGAACACGACATCCGGTTTCAGGATCCCGCCACAGGTCGCGCAACCGGGCACATCGAACCGACCAAAGTCGAGCCCCTCAAGATCTGCATCGCCATCCGGCGCATCGAGCGCGTCGAGCTCGCACCAGTCGGTATTGCGATCCTCGAGCGCGCGCTGGAAATCCTCACGCGGCTGACGCTCTGCGCACCCTAGGCAGCGAACCTGATCGAGCCGTCCATGCAGATCGATCACGTTGCGGCTGCCGGCGGCCTGATGCAGGCCATCCACGTTCTGCGTCAGCAGCGAGTGGACCGCACCGGCGCGGTCGAAAGCCGCCAGCGCCACGTGAGCGCCGCTGGGTCGCGCGCGACCAAACCGCCGCCAGCCGACCAGGCTGCGCGCCCAGTAGCGCGATCGCGTGACGCGGTCGCCGAGAAACGCCTGCAACGTGACCGGCTGCCTGCGTTTCCAGTTGCCGTCGCGATCGCGATAGTCCGGGATGCCGGATGCCGTGCTGCAGCCCGCCCCCGTCAGCACGAACAGGCGCGGATGCGCCGCAATGAATTCCGCCAGGGCGGTGCCTTGTGCATCATCGTCGGCAGCAGGAACGCGGGAGAACGAGGGTCTCATGGAGCCATTGTCGCCCAAGCGGCGCGTGGCGACACTCCGCCGTTTTCACGTCGACGTGCGTCCGCAGGTATGCTTCGCGACCGCACTGGTCCACCCACGCTTTCCGCACCCGTCCGATGGCAAAACTCTATTTCTACTATTCGGCGATGAACGCCGGCAAGACCACGACGCTGTTGCAGAGCGCATACAACTATCACGAGCGCGGCATGCGCACGCTGATCATGACGCCGATGCTGGATACGCGCGCAGGCGAGGGCGTGGTCGCCTCGCGCATCGGGCTGCGCGCGAATGCACGACGCTTCGCGCGCGAGGACGACCTGCTCGCTATCGCGCAAGCGGATATCGCTGCGCACGGCAAGCTCGACTGCGTGCTCGTCGACGAGGCGCAGTTCCTCAGCAAGGCGCAGGCGTGGCAGCTCAGCGACATCGTCGACACGCTCGGCATCCCGGCGCTTGCGTACGGCTTGCGCACGGATTTTCGCGGCGAACTGTTCGAGGGCAGCCAATACCTGCTGGCATGGGCCGACAACCTGATCGAGATCAAGACGATCTGCCATACCGGCCGCAAGGCGACGATGGTCGTGCGCGTGGACGAACACGGTCGCGCGGTCACCGATGGACCACAGGTCGAGATTGGCGGCAACGAGCGCTACGTGTCGGTCAGCCGCGCGGAGTTCAAGAAGATCATGTCCGGTGAAGGCCGTGTCGAATTGCAGCAACCGGTGCTGCCCCTGGATGCGAAGAAGGAAGCCCCATGAGTGAAGCAAACTGGCTGCGTCCGCAGTGGCGCGACAGCGGCGACCAGGCATTCCTGCTCTGGTTCGTGTTCGGAGACTTCGAAGCGGATTTCAGGATCGACGCGGCGAAGTACCGCACGCGCGGCACGCCGGCCGGCATCGAGGTCGTGCGCTACGTGAACCGCGAACTCGCGAAGTGGGATGGATATCCGCTCGCCGGGGCGCTCGGTCGTTTGCTCTGGGACGAGAACGCGCGCCTGTTCGAGCGCGCGAAGAAGGCGCCCGAATGCGTGATGTTGCGCGGTGCGCTGGCCGACCCGGCCGATCTCGATGTGCTGCGTGATCTGGTTGGCACGATTGCCGCGCTGGGCGACCTCGGTGGCGTCGCAGTGATTGATCCGCAGACGCTTTCCATGTTCGACGCCAACGAATGGCGTGAACGTTTCTTCGCCGCGGATGCCTTCACCGCGCGCGATCACGTACTGATCCTGTGCAACGAGGATGACCAGGCAGCCGGTCGCCTGCACGTACACACGCGCGGCATGCGCAAGTTCGCACGGCCTGACATCAGTATCCGCAACGTGCCGCCCGCCGCAGCAGGCATCGCGGGTGAGCTGGCCGACGGTTTCGTCGCATTTCAGGCACTCGGCGGCATTGTCGAAGAAGGCCGCATCATCGAAACGGACGGCGCGCCCGCCAACATGACGATCCATCATGCCGGCGCGTTCGACGATCCCGAATTCAACAATCGTCATCTCGCGCTGCGCTGGCCCGATTGAGCGCGCGCCAACTGGCGCACGACTACTGCTTGACCAGCTCCACGCGTCGATTCTTCGCGCGACCGTCCTCGCTGTCGTTCGACGCAACCGGTGCGACACTGCCCATGCCCTGAGCGATCAATCGATCGGCCGCAATGCCGTATTGCGCCGTGAGTGCAGCGACGACGGCGTCGGCGCGACGCTTCGACAGCTCCAGGTTGTGCGCGACGCTGCCCTGGTTGTCAGTGTGCCCGACGATCATCAACTTCAACGCATCGTCGTTTTTGAGCAGGCGACCGATTTGCTCAAGCTGCGCACTGGAGGCGGGCTTGAGTTGCGCCTGGTCGATATCGAACAGGATGCCGTACAGGGCGATCCGGCCGCTGCCGGCGATCGCGGCGCCGAGTTCGGACGACGACACCGTCACCATTTTCTGTTCGCGTGATTTCGCCTCGACCACGACGACCATCGCCATCGTGCGTGCATTGAATGCCTTGCAGTAGAGATCGTCCCGGACCGCATACGTCAGCACGGCAACCGTCGTCTGCGCAGCGTCGCTGCCGTAACGGCTGACGCTGTAATGCTGGTCGGCGTGAACTTGATTCACTGCGCACGCCGCATTGCTGAACGCGTCGGCATCGATGCGCTCGGCCGGGAACAGGATGTCGATGAGGCCCATATCGCCGCCGCCGTGACCGGCGCCCGAGGTAGCGTCGCCGCCGCAGTCGTCACCGTCGCATTCGTAGATCATCTCGCCGCCCTTGGCCTTGACGACATCCTGATAATTGCGCTGCACCTCGAGCGGGCTGCGTCCGATCGGCTGCAGGTAGACCACGCGCGCGAGGCGGCCTTCGGCGTCGATCGTCTTCTGCGCCTGGAAAACCGCATTGTTGGAACTCGTGCGGCGTTCCGGGTCCGCACGTTCCAGAATGGATGCGGGCAGGCGGGTCGCGTCGAACGCACTCGCCTGGTACTCGACGATGAGGCTGCCTTCGTAGCGGCCAATCGCTGCAGAATCCTTCGTCCCGGGTTTGTCGACGGTCGGCAATGTGGCGTCCGCGAACGCAAGCAGCGGCGTGAAAACCAGCGGCAAAAACAGCGGGACGATACGCATCGGCGACTCCGGCAAGGATGGTTCCGAAGTAGTACGCAAGACGTCCGCAGAAAGGGACATCCCATGTTTGATCAGACGCAGGTTCGCCGCTGCCCGATCAACGCTGGCAGCGCGGGCAATAGAACGTCGACCGCTGGCCGAGCACGCTTGTCTTGATCGGCGTTGCGCAAACCTTGCACGGCTGGCCCGCGCGACCGTAGACGAACAGCTCCTGCTCGAAGTATCCGGGCACGCCATCGGGGCTGATGAAATCGCGCAAGGTCGTGCCGCCGCGCTTGATCGCATACGCGAGAATGCGCTTCACCTCTACGGCAAGACGTGCATACCGTTCGCGCGAAACCGATCCGGCTGCGCGTTTCGGATGGATGCCGGCTGCAAACAAGGCTTCGCTCGCGTAGATGTTGCCGACGCCGACGACGATCGCCTGGTCCATCAGGAGCAGCTTCACCGCCACCTTGCGTCCGCGAGCACGCAGCCACAGGCAATCGCCGTCGAACTCGTCGGACAGAGGCTCGGGGCCCAGATCGGCAAGCAATGGATGGATTTCACCACGCGCCTGCCACAGCTGGCTGCCGAATCGGCGCGGATCGGTGTAGCGCAGTATCTGGCCCAAATCGAGGCGCCAATCAACATGATCGTGTACGCCAGCCGCCGTGCCCGCCGGCAGTACGCGCAGAGAACCGGACATGCCCAAATGCAACAACGCGCTGCCCGGCTCGGTATGCACGAGCAGGTATTTGGCGCGGCGTTCGATCGCTTCGATGCGCTGGCCCGGCAGCGATGTGCGCAATATCTCCGGAATCGGCCAACGCAGACGCGGCTGGCGGATGTCGAGTCCGATCACGGTACGACCGACCAGATGCGGCGCAAGTCCGCGCCGCGTGGTTTCGACCTCGGGAAGTTCCGGCACGCGCTATTCCTTCGCTGGCGCGGCTGGCGACGCCAGCTCGCTTTCCGGCTTCGAGAAAAGCAGCGCACTGAAGCGGTCCGGCACCAGCGCAATCGTGCCGCCAACCATTACGTAGCGATCGCCGTGGATGGCATCGGTGGTGCCGAATGTCAGCGTCGTCTGATCGAGCCGCAAACTCGCCCACGGTGGATCGAGGCCGAGTTTCTTCGCGTCGAGTTCGCCGGCCGCATGCCGGAAACGCACTGGCGCGCGCGCAATCGCAACGATGCGTTCGATGCGTACGTTGTCCGCGGGTTGCGCAAACGGCTCGAGCATGCGCCAGTGGCCTTCGATCTTCTCGAATCGGCGCGGCTTGCAGTCGGTGCAGGCGATGTCGAGCGTGCGCACGGTGGCGGGGTCGAGCGTGGTCAAAGGATCCGTCGCGATCACATCTTCCTTGCGCAACTCCGCGTACACCGCGAAGCCGAGCAGGGCGACCATCACGATCAGGAACAGGTTGGTGCGTGTGTGTCGGTTCATCGCGCAAGTCCCGCTCATCGACGCCGTCGGCGCCACCAGATCAGCGCACCGCTCAGCGCCAGCAACAGCGGCAATGCGAGCAGGAAGGCCAGCGCGAGCGCGGTCAGTGCCGCCTGCGAAAGTTTCAACTCGCGATCGGGTGCGCTCTTGTCCGCGATGGCGATCTGCGCATCGTCACCGAGCAGCCAGTCGAATACACGCTGGCCGAATTCGCGGTTGCCACCGTTGCCCAGATACGTGTTGGAGAGGAAATCGCCGTCGCCGATCACCACGACGCGTTGCTCGCGCCGGTCGGGACGCGGAGACAGCCGGCTGAGCGCGAAACCAAGATCGAGCGGCCCCGGGATTTCACCGGCATCGGCATCCTGGCGCACGCTGTCGGCGGTCTCGCCCGCTTTCGGGATGCGGCCGGTTTCGTTCCACGATTTCGCGCTCGAGCGCAGGATGGATTTGATGTCCCAATGCGCATCGGCGAGCTGCGCGAGAGCAGCCGTTTGCGGGAACAGCGTGGTCAGCGCGAAGTCCTTGCTGATCGCGTGCGGTGGGTAATGATCCATCGCGACGAAGCTTGGATCGCCGAGGCCGAACGCCTGACCGCTGCCATCGACGATCGTGCCCGGCAGCGCGCGCAAGGCGAGCGACTTGGCCAGATCGTCGAGTCCGACACTTTCATTCGGCTCGATCAGCCAGAGCAGGTTGCCACCACGCGCAACATAGTCGACCAGTTCTGCCGCAACCGCGTCCGGCAGCTTCACTTGCGGATTGGCGATCACGACGAGGTCCGCGTTCTCGGGCACCTTGGCCGTGTTCGCGAGTGGCAACGGCACAGCGCGCAGACCGCGTTCGGTGAGCGTGGCGACGAATTGACCGAGGTCCGCGTTCGCCTTGCCGAGTGGCTGCCGCTCGCCCTCGCCTTCGAGGAACGCGACGATGCGTTCGCGCGCGCGCGACAGGCGGAGCAGCGCATTGGAGAATTCGGTTTCGCTGAGCACCTTGAGGCGCTCGTTGCGGCCTTTGTAACGGATCTCGAGTTCGCCATCGATCTTCACATCGGCTTCGCGCATCGCGTTCGGATCCGCATCGGGATCGACGAAACGCAGGCTCAGATCCGGTTTCGCGCGCCGGTAGCGATCGACGAAATCCGCAATCACCCCGCGCAGTCCGCCTTGCTTGCGCGCGTAGCTGATCACTTCGACCGGAGCATCGAGGGTTTTCAGCAGTGTGATCGACGCATCGGCGAGGCTCGCACCGCGCGCGTAGCTCAGGTCCCGATCGAAGCGGAAGCGCGTGCTGAGGAACGCGACGAGGACCGCGACCGCAATCACGAGCAGCACATGCAATGTGTTGCGCAGACGTTCGCGCATCAATCTGACCTCGAGCGCAACGCATCGAGACGCCGCGCGGCCAGAATCAGCGCGACCGCCGCGAGCAGCACGAAATAGACGATGTCGACGCTTGCCACGAGGCCGCGGAAGAATGGCTCCAGATGCGTCGGCAAGGCGAGGTAGTTGATGCCGCTATTGGCGACGCCTTGCAGGCGCGCACCGGCATCGACGACCGCGAGCAGCAGGGTGATCGCCAGCGCAATCGCGGCGGCGAGCGCAGGCTGTGCTGCCCAGGCGCTGGCGAGAATGCCGATCGCGGTCAACGCAATGGAAAACAGCGCGAGACCGATCAGGGCGGCGATTATCTTGCCGAAATCGAGTGACGTGCCAAGGCCAAGCGCAAGCGGCATCAGCACGACGCATGCGCTCAGGACAAGAACGAAGCCGAGCGCGCCGAAATATTTTCCGAGCACGATGCGCAGGTTGCCGACGCCGCTCGCGAGCAACAGCGGCAAGGTCTGCGCGCCGCGCTCGCCGGCCAGCGTGCGCATCGTGATCAAGGGCACCAGCAACACGAGCAGATTGCCGAAGCTGCGCAGCAGCGGGATCGCGACGAGGTCCGTGACACCGGGCGCGTCCTTCAGGCCGCCGAGTTTCGGAGCGAGATCGAGATACGCCTGCAACGCGAGCAGGTATTGCCAGGCCATCAATGCAATGACGATGGCGGCGAGCAACCACGCGAACGGCTGCACTGCGAGGCGGCGCCATTCGTGGCGCGCAATGAGGGCGGTCGCATTCATGCGACGTGCGCCGGTGCGTCTGCCGCGGCAATCGCGAGGAAGGTCGATTCGAGCGGCGCCGAGTCCACGCGCAACTCGATGAGCCCAAGACCGCGCTCGACCACGGCCTCCGCAAACGCGTCGATCGATGCGCCGGCGCGCAGGTGCACGCGCCAGTGCATCGCGTCGATCGCCTCCGCCGAAGCGACCATCGCGAACGACGCCCAATCGTTCGAAGAGGCGACCCTGGCAACGCCGACACGCAAGGTGTTGGCGACATCGGGAACCGCGGGACCGCTGTAGCGCAGCTCGCCGCGATGCAGGATCGCGACGCGATCGCAGCACGCGGAGACATCCGGCAGCACATGCGTGGAGAGGATGACCGCGTGATCCTGGCCAAGGCCGCGCACCAGTTCGCGCAGTTTCATCGCCTGCAGCGGATCGAGGCCCGAAGCGGGCTCGTCGAGCACGATCAATTCCGGCTCGTGCACGATGGCCTGCGCCAGCCCGACACGCTGGCGGAAGCCCTTGGACAGCGACGCGATCGGTCGGCGTCGCACCTCGCCCAGCTCGCAGCGCTCGAGCGTGCGCGCGACCGCAGCGGCGACCGTTTTGCGTGCAACGCCATGCAGGCGCGCACAAAAGCCAAGGAATTCTTCGGCGCTCAATTCCTGGTGCAGCGGCGGCGTCTCCGGCAGATAGCCGATGCCGCGGCGCGCGCATTCGGGTTGTTCATAAAGGTCCGCGTTCTCTAGGCGTACGGTGCCGGCGCTTGGCGCGAGAACCCCGGCGATCATGCGCAGGGTCGTGGTCTTGCCGGCGCCATTGACGCCGAGCAGACCGAGCACCTCGCCGCGCGCGACGTTCAGGTTCAGGTCGCGCACGACCTGGCGGCCGGCAAGACGGCGGCTGACATGGTCGAGGACGAGGATTGCAGGGGCGGGGGTGCTCACGAACGCCGATTGTTCCGGTTCGGACCGTCGCAGGGCAAGCACCGCGATGAGAACTGGTTCACGCAGGCCTTCACAAACCTTGACCTGCAGCCGTGGCAGCCCCATTACGGTCCGCGTATAGTGGCCTTTCCGTCCCACTCCTTGCGACACCCATGCTCGATTCCCTGCTTTCCTTCGCATCTCGCGGGCTGACCCAGGCTTCCTGGGGCACGTGGCTCATCTATGGATTGATTGTCACTCAGCTGACGATCTTCACGATGACGCTGTACCTGCATCGCAGCCAATCGCATCGTGGTGTCGAGTTCCATCCGGCGCTCGCGCATTTCTTCCGGTTCTGGTCGTGGGTTTCGACCGGCATCAACACCAAGGAATACGTCGCGATCCATCGCAAGCATCACGCCAAGTGCGAGACCGAGGAAGATCCTCACAGCCCGCAGATCCACGGCCTCAACAAGGTGCTGTTCGATGGTGTGGACCTGTACCGCACGGCGAGCCTCAATCGCGCCGACATGGACAAGTATGGGATCGGCACGCCGGACGACTGGATCGAGCGCAAGCTGTACACCCCGTACACGATCCTTGGCGTTGCGGTATTCCTCGTGCTCAACACGCTTTTGTTCGGCGTGGTCGGCATTGCGCTGTGGGCCATGCAGATGATCTGGATCCCGTTCTGGGCTGCGGGCGTCGTCAATGGCCTCGGTCACTGGTGGGGTTATCGCAACTTCGAAACCGGCGATACCGCGACCAATCTCACGCCGTGGGCGATTTGGCTCGGCGGTGAAGAGTTGCACAACAATCATCACGCGTTCCCGAGTTCGTCGAAGTTCGCGCTGCGCAAGTTCGAGTTCGACATCGGCTGGGCGGTTATCCGTGGCTGCGAAGCTTTGGGCTTGGCGACGGTGCTGCGCGTGGCGCCATCGCTCGACATTCGCCCGAACATGAATTTGCCGGACGCCGACACGGCCAAGGCCGTGCTCGCGCATCGCTTCCATGTGATGAGCGACTATTTCCGCGGCGTGATCGCACCGACCTTGCGCGATGAAGC